>DNLQ01000161.1:0-2902 GCA_003488415.1 Ruminococcus sp.
ATAAACACAATGTTGACTTGTTATTGAAAAATGTGTCTCCTCCCCCGCCGGCTGCCGGGGGTGAGATACGAAAAACAAAAGCAGGTTATAGATTTTTTGCAGTATTAATAAGGGGAAACTATGAAAAAATATTGGCAATAGGCATCGGAATGCCGTTTACAGCTTACGCTGAGGATGCTGATCCTGTTTTGAATGATCCTGATTGGAACAGTTACGTTGAACAGTCTATAGATATTGATAAAACCCCGGGACTTGCGGTCGCAGCAATAAACGGTCCGGATGTTGGCTTTAAGAACCGGGGATATGCCAATATAAAAGAAGAAACGCCGCTGACTGAGTACTGAGCCATTCCGGAATGAATTCTAATTATACGTCACGAGAAATAATTGATGCTGAGAAGGGTATTGCTGTATTTACAGTGTGCAATTCTACTGCGTAAACGCATTATTATGCCGCAAGATCTTTTTATCTTATGCTTTCGGGAATAGACTACGGGCTTTTTCCTGATATAGAGCGCAGCGAAATGTTTAAATGTGATATCCTGGCGACGGTCCTGTCATGTATTGCTGCTGCGATATTTCTATTTGCCATTATAATGATATTTACTCAGAAAAAGAGACTTGCAAGAAAAACTCATACTCCGGAAAAGGAGAAAAGGCTCCTTATTATCCGACTTATATTATTGATCCCAATGTTGTGCCTTTCTATAGTGCTCCCTTACATTTTCGGAGCAATAATGGGTTATCCGGGGTTAGGGTATTATGCAGTCTGGGCATGGGGCGATCAGTCAGCGATCATATTGTGCCTGATACTTGATATGCTGGCAGTTTCTTTGATCGTAACAAATGCCGCAAGATATATACGTCGGAAGAATGCGATAAAAAACTGACCTGATGATAAATGAGGTGATATAATGAACGAATTGTCGAAATATCTGTGTTTGCTCCTCCGGCATCAGCCTGAGAAAGCAGAGCTTGATATGGACGAGCGTGGCTGGGTATCAGTTGAGCAGCTCATAAGCGGTGTTAATCTGCACAGCAGCTACAGGATCGACCGTGAATTACTGGAGAAGATAGTTGCAGATGATAACAAGGGACGTTACAGATTCGATGAAAAACATGAAAAGATCAAATGCTGTCAGGGACACTCTGTCTCCTGGGTAGAGCCTGAACTGAATTACTGTGAACCGCCTGAGTTTCTTTATCACGGAACTACCACAAAGGCACTTGAAGCTATCGAAGAAAGCGGAAGGATCGACAAAATGCAGCGTCACGCCGTACATATGCAGGCTGATATCAACAAAGCATGGCAGTCTGCCGAGCGTTGGCATAAGACTCCTGTAGTGCTGAAAATAGCAGCTTCGGAAATGGCACATGACGGATACGGATTCGGAGTGACTGAGAATGAAGTATGGTGTACGGAGTCAGTTCCTCTGAAATATATTTGTAATAAAATATATAAAGAAGAATAATAATGTATCTGAAACTGTATACCTGAGCTATACAGAAAAGGAAGCGGCAGCCGGGTGACTGCCGCTTTTTGTATTGATCATGCTGTTTTCCTGCATTGCACCTGACGATTTCAGAGATAACTGCTTATTAAGAAGTAACTGATTAAGTAATACCACAAAAAAACATTAGTCAGACTGTGCTGATAATTTATAAATGCCGGTGTTTTTAAACAAAACTATTGACATTAACAGATTACCATGCTATAATAAAACTTGCATGATGCTATTGTATCATTGCAATGATAAATGGTGGTCAGAATTCAAATAAGTTCCGGAACGCAGTATCGTTTCCGACATGATAAGGGACGCCTTTGGTCGTGAGCGATATTATAATGACTGCACCATTATCGTCCGATATATACACTACTATCATGCTATCTATTCTACTAAATTATTTACTACAGGAGGAAATAACCAATGAGAAAAAACGTTAAAGCAATTATCGCTGCATTATCTGCATCAATTATGTGTGCAGCACCTGTTGCAGCATCTTTCGCAAGCACCACAGCAGTAACAAGCATCACAGCAGAAGCAGCTTCAACTTCTGAGATTACATACGGTAATCTGAAGTATATCATCAATCCTGCAACAAAGCAGGCACAGCTCTCAGGTGTAAACTATATGCCTCTCAAGAACTTGACTGTAAATGCTACTCTTACATGGCACGGCATCACATATAAGATAACAAGCATCAAGGACAGCGCTTTCAGAGGAAATACCAACCTCAGAACTGTTGATCTCAGCGCTGCTACAAACCTCAAGGATCTTGGAAAATACACATTTATGGAGTGTTCCAACCTTACAAGCGTAAAGCTCAGCTCAAGCGTTACAAAGATGGGCAACTGCGATTTTGCTGAGTGTACAAATCTTTCAGATTTTGATTTCGTATCAACTCAGATAGATGATATCTATCCCTATGCTTTCCGTAACTGCGAGAAGCTCAAGAGCATAAACATACCGCACAGCGTAACGAACATCTCTGCATCCGCTTTCTGTGGCTCAGGTCTCACATCAGTTTTCATAAGCAATAATGTTGAAAGCATCCATCTGAGTGCTTTCCAGATGTGTGATAGCCTTACAACCGTAACACTTGAAGCAGGCGGAAACAAGACACTTGAAGTATACCGTGACGCATTTGCTTATTGTCCTAATCTGACAAGTGTATATGCTTACCGTACAAATATCGATGCCTGGTACTTTGTATTCGAGGGTTCCAATAATGTTCACATTTACGGCGCCGGAGCTTCACAGTTCCATTCCTGATCTGCTTAGATATTAATAATACAGAGGTCTCCATTCGTGGAGACCTCTGTTTGTCAAAACTTAATTATATAAGCGGACACCTTCAGCTGTAAGGCGTCCGCTCTTCAAAACAGTCCGCCGGACTGTTTT
>DNLQ01000161.1:3008-7746 GCA_003488415.1 Ruminococcus sp.
TGCACTCCGCTGAAGGGACTTCAGCAGCTTGACAAGTCAAGCGCCGAAAACTTCACTCAGGTTTCAGCACCAAAGCATTTCCCGGACGATCATTATCAGCATCAGATCATTCACCAGGATACAGATATACATTTTCCAAAGCACTATACCGCCCCTGAAAGAGGGTATTTCACGATTATTCCGCCCGCATTTCTGCAAGTTTTCTGCCAAGCGCTTCATAGGCTTCGTCCGCATCACTGATCGCTTCAACGGTTTTCTCCATCGGACAGATATCTGTCCCCTGACGGTTGATGATCTTCTCCGTCAGCGTATCATAGCTGCAAGGAATGCTGTGCTGTTCAAGGAGATCCCTTGCACTGACTGACATTGTTTTTCCGTGAACGCAGACGATACCAGCCTTGACAAAGAGCAGTGCAGCCGCCTTGCCGACGATCACATCGGCAGCGGCATAGCCGGTCAGATCTCTTCTCTCTGCGAGAAACCGCATCATCGGAGAGATACCCCTGCCGTCATCTGTAATGATCTCACCGCCACGGCACAGACAGATCGAATGCCCGTCAAGGTTTTCTTTTGCGGTCTCGATATCAGTCATTGTCCTTCACCATTAGCTTTCTCAGTCCGATGATGATGACCGGAACAAGGAGTGCCTGTACGAGCAGTCCGACAAAGCCGGTCCGGATCTGCTGCCAGATCATCGGAACGGTAAAATCCGTCACGCTCTGTGTCAGTGCGATCAGACCAAGAAATGCAGCTCTGCCTGTTACCTGTGCAAGAATGACTGCCGGGAATGCCCACAAGCCGTTCTGTGCTGTCTTGTTCGTGAAAAGTCCCGAAATTACTGCGAATACTGCAAGCTCTGCCATCATGAACGGCAGACGGGCAGCCATCGGCATCGGACTGCCCATAGCAGATGTGATAAGGAAACTCACCAGCGGTGAGAGAACACCGACTGCAAGTCCCCATTTTGCACCGAGAAGACACCCTCCGATCAGCACCGGCAGATACATCGGCAGCCACTGCACACCGCCCGGCGCACCGAGTGCCAGATGTACAAGCTGCGGCAGAATGACTGCAAGTGCCACAAGCCCTGCGGATACAAGTGTTTTATAAGTGATCTTAGCGCCATAGGATAACTGTCTTTGTGTCAAAGCATTTTCAAACATGATTAACCCTCCATTTTTCTGCATTCTTTCAGTAAACTGATGATCTCAAGATGCTGCGGACAGGCATTTTCGCACTGACCGCATTCGATACATTCCGATGCCTTTCCTTTATCCTTGGTAGCGATCGCATACGCCTGCTTACCGCCATCCCAGCTCCGTTTGATATGCTCGCTGTTGGAAACAGCAAAGATCTCCGGGATAGCAATGCCCATAGGACATCCATCGGTACAGTAGTGACAGGCTGTGCATTTGATAGAATGATCCCTTTTCAGCTCTGCCTGCGCTGCTCTGATGACCTCCTGTTCGGATTCGCTCAGCGGCTTGAAATCACGCATATAGGAGAGATTATCCTCCATTTGTGCGATATCGGACATACCGGACAGCACCGTGATGATTCCGTCCATTGATGCAACATAGCGGATCGCCCACGATGCCATTGAAGCATTCGGATCAGCCGACCTGAAGATCTCCTGCACACCATACGGCGGATTTGCCAGCGCACCGCCCTTGACCGGTTCCATGACCGTAATGGATTTGCCGTGCTTCCGGGCGATCTCATAGCATTCTCCCGATGCCACGCCGGGGTTGTCCCAGTCGGCATAATTGATCTGAAGCTGGATGAAATCCACATCAGGGTGAGCAGTCAGAAGCTCGTCAAGCAGGTCTGGATCAGCATGGAATGAGAAGCCGAAATACCTGATAAGTCCCTTTGACTTCTGCTCCCTGACAAAGTCCCAGATGTGATACTCGTCGTATTTCCTGTAATTGCTGCGCTGCAAAGCGTGGAGCAGATAGTAGTCAAAATATCCTGCTCCGGTACGCTCTAAGCTCGTATAAAACTGCTGCTGCGCACTTTTTTCGTCATGGCAGCCCACACACGCATTGAGCTTTGTGCATAGCGTGAAACACTCACGGGGATAGCGGTCGATCAGTGCCTTCCTGGCCGCAGCCTCAGAGCCGCCGTTGTCATAGACGTAAGCTGTGTCGAAGT
The DNA here is from genome assembly GCA_003488415.1 of Ruminococcus sp. Lineage (GTDB taxonomy): Bacteria > Bacillota > Clostridia > Oscillospirales > Ruminococcaceae > Ruminococcus. The sequence goes on from DNLQ01000161.1 coordinate 5,163, forward strand.
AAGTACCGCCTGCTTCAATGAATTTGTCTACCATAACGCTCGTCTGCTCAATATCTATCGAGCCGTCGGGCAGCTTCGGCAGCCGCATCAGCCCGAATCCGAGCTTAAAAACTTCTTTTCCAAAGTAATTACTCATAAATATTTCCTTTCTGTGAATGCGGTCTGACAGCCGCAGCTTCCTTCAACGGTATCACTCCCGTTAATGGGTTTACGCATTATTATCAGAGTTCAGCCTGTCAGAGAGAACGTTGCCGTAATGCTGCCATCCCCCAGGATCTCCCGTAATTGTGTCTGTGTAATGTTTTCAAGTCTGCCAAGTCTCGTAAAATTCCAGGTATTCTCGTCATAATAGATCGTGATCTGATTTCCCTGATACAGTATAAGATCACCTGCCGCTGTTGTGATCTGTTCATCGTTTCTTGGCAGCGTTTCGGGCAATGTGCCGACCTTCTCAAAGCTGCCGTAATCGTTCATTCCAATCATGAGAGGACCGCTTTCAAGCAGCTCTTCTAATGCCTGTGCGGAAGAATTATCCTCAAGCAATGCTGTCAATGTATGACCGTTCACTTCAATACTGATCCTTGTTTCCTCATTCTTCTGTATAGATCCAAGGGTATCAAGCCATACTGCCACATCTTCCTCAGAGGACGCCGCAGAGAATCGTTTTCCTTCAAGCAGTTCTCCGATGGGTACAAGATTTTTGATATTGTTTTCACTTGTGCCGATACCGCTGCTTGCAGAGGTGCAGAAGGGAATTACCGTCTTATCCGAAAAGTCATAGCTTTCAAGGAATGTGTCGATGATACGAGGCTCTTGTCCCCACCAGATCGGATAACCGAGGAAGATCACATCATAGGGATCAATGCTCGTGACAGGATCAGCTATTACAGGACGGACAGTTTTATCATTCTGCTCCTGATTGGCTCTGCATGAGGAATTGTTATATGCAATATCTTCATCTGTATAAGGAACAGCCGCCTCGATCACATAACTGTCTGCACCGGTAAGTTCTGTCAAATAGTCAGCGATCTTCTCTGTATTGCCTGTACGTGAAAAATATACAACAAGAGTATCACCTGTTTTCTCCTGCTGATCCAGATAAGCACGTTTCATCATGCAGAAATCAAATACGTCCCAACGGCCGTCGTTGTTTATATCATAAGGTCTGCCCGAAAGATCTTCATCTGTCGGCTTTGCGAGCAGAAAGTCCTGCAAGCTGAGCATATCCCGGAGTGTATATGTGACGGATCCGGTCATTTCGTCCGCACCGGTCATCACCGCAGCAAACATAAGAGCAGCTGCTGTCAGGATGCCGCACAGTGTAAGCGATATGATCTTTTTCATTACAGACTCCTCCCCAGTTTATACGCATCATCCGGGTACCTGCTTGCCCGTGTCATTGCCGGGCTCCCGCAGCCGTAACCGAGTACCATACCCATATCCTCAAAACGGATATACCGCACCAGCGTCCTGTAGTGTGCGGTCAGTGCATCGAATGTCCAGTCATCGGCATTCCATGCGGCTGTCAGCAGAGCGGACTTCAGATGCCTCCGGTTAAGGCTGCTGTTGTAGGCACAGAAGCGGTCGACCACAGCTTTGAGCTGTGCCGACATACCATAGTAATAAAGGGGCGTTGCGAACACGACCATATCACAGGACAGCAGAGCCTTCCTGATACGCTCGTTGTCATCATCCTGTACACAGTCGCCCTCGTATCCGCAGGCAACACAGCCCGTGCATGGGTTCACATTCAGCTGACAGACATTTATCAGCTCTGCTTTGTGACCGCTTTCCTCTGCTCCTTTTTTGAAGTTCCCGGCAAGAATGCTTGTAGAGCCGTCCGGGTTCGGACTGCCCGTTAGTATCACGATCTTCATAGGAACATCTCCTTATTTCAGCTTGCTGTAGTCCTCATCGGAAACCGGCTCGCACCACTCAGTCTTTCCGTCCTCACCGGGTATCTCAAGTGCAAGGTGTGAGAACCACGAATCGGGTGCAGCACCGTGCCAGTGCCTGACCTCCGCAGGGATATTGATCACTGTGCCCGGAGTCAGCTCTTCCGGCTCCTTGCCCCACTCCTGATAATAACCTCGGCCGCCGACACATATAAGCATCTGACCGCCTCCGCTCTTTGCATGGTGGATATGCCAGTTGTTGCGGCAGGCAGGCTCAAATGTCACGTTGAAAACAGGCACCTGTTCAGTCGAAACAGGTGCAAGATAGCTCTGCCCGACAAAATAATCACCATAGGGGTTCGGCTCGCCGATGGGGAAGAATATCTCGTTCTGATACCTGTCCTTTGCGGTAAGCTCAGGTGCAGTCTCATTCCAGATGTCCTTTGCAAGTCTGAACACCGCCCAGCCCTTCGGCCAGCCGACATACATTGTCGCATGAGTGATGATCGCTGCGATCTCCTCTTTGGTAACGCCGTGTGCCTTTGCGTTCTGCAAATGATAGGCAAGGGAGCTGTCAGTGATGCCCGAAGCCATAAGTGACACCACCGTGATGATACACTTGGTCTTTACGTCTATAGCCTGCTCGTTCCAGACCTCACCGAAAAGCACGTCATCGTTGAGATGTGCGA
>DNLQ01000087.1 GCA_003488415.1 Ruminococcus sp.
GAGCTTGCGAGCGGCAACGTGGATATGGTCGAGCTGATCCAGCTTGAAATTCTGATTCATCTCAGCAGCCGTATATAATACAAATGCCCCGAAGTACTTTGAAATGCTTCAGGGCAAAACTTCTGCATAGGTATCCGTCTTATGGCTTTGTCTTAACTAATAGAATATCAATGTCCGGAAAACTTCAGAAACAGAAAAGCCGCAGCGGAGCTTAAATGTCCGCTGCGACTGATATGTTTCATTTGCGTACCTTTGTGTAGTAGAATACTGCAAGCTGAGTGCGGTCACGGAGTTCAAGCTTGTCAAGAAGAGTACTGATATAGTTTCTTACTGTACCCTCACCAAGAAAGAGTCTGGCAGCTATCTCCTTGTTGCTGAGTCCCTCTGCCACCTTCTCCATTATCTCACGCTCCTTAGGGCTTATACCATGAGCTTCAAAATCAAACTTTTCACGGGGCTTCATAAGCTCCGGCAGCTTCTCTGCCACAGCTCCGCCGAAAACGCTCTGTCCGCCCATTACCGCTTCCAGTGCAGGTGCGATGCCTTCAAAGTCCTGCTTCAGTATATACCCCTTTGCTCCCATGAGCATGGCTTTCACTATATACTCATCATCGGAAAATGTTGTAAGGTAGAGTATCCTTGCATCAGGAAATTCACGGAGTATCTTCTCGCCTGCTTCGATCCCGTTCATTCCCTCCATGCGTATATCCATAAGCATTACATCAGGCTTGTGCTGACGGTATATCTCCACTGCCTCAGCTCCGCTGCTGCCCATTGCTGCTACGGTTATCTGTCCGGAGCTTTCAAGTATGGTCCTCAGTGACAGAGCCACCAGTGAATCATCATCAATTACTGCTATCTTCATCTCTGTTCCTCTCTCTTGGTATTGTCATAAATATACGAAAACCTCTCTCCGAAGGGGTGAAGCTGATATTCCCCCCGACACTCCTGGCTCTCTCCTCCATATTACTGAGTCCTATTCCGGTATTCTCTATTGTCTTCGGATGTCCGTTGTCCTCCATCATAAGCTGCCAGAATCCGGGATGCTCCCTGATGACCAGATTTATCCTGTCTCCGTCAGAGTGCTTCACTGCATTGGAGAAGCCCTCCTTCACCACTCCGGCAATGCACAGCTTCACGCTGCCGGGGATCGCATCTCCGCAGTCATAGTCAATATCAACTGTAAAGCGATCGTCTACTGCTCCTGCACTTTCCTCTATCACCATTCTCAGATCTATGGAATCATCATGGAGGTCGTGTACGCTCTCACGTATACTGGTCATTGCTGAATCCAGCGTTGAACGCAGGCTCTCTATAGGCTCTTTAAGCATTTCATCCTTATTCACTATCCCAAGCGCTCCCGCCTGGAGAAGTGAACGGGTGAGCATATGTCCCACGTTGTCATGTATCTCTCTTGCAATACGGTTACGCTCACGGAGAGTTGCCAGGCGTACCGCATCGTCCTGTGCCTGTATAAGTTTCTTATTCTGCTCCGCAAGCTGTATATTTCTCTCCGTTCCCTGGTCACGCATTGAGGTAATATTCTGAACCGCTGTTTCCAGCTCCATCATCCTGAGACTCACTATCACTGCCGCCAGCACACCTGCACCAGCCACGGCAAGTGAAGCAGCAGGGATGCTTTCTGCCTTTGCAGCTCCAAATGCTGCCGGGATCAGCAGCCACCATTTTTTCTCTCTTAACGCATCACATACCATAAGCGGCAGAGTCAGCAGCATCTCCGGCAGCACCGCACATGATGCAGCCCATATCGCTATCACTGCCTGACCTGTACGCTTTCCTTCAAGGAGCTGTGCCGCAGAAGACGCCGCAGCAGCTCCAAGAAATGCCGCTATCGGGGCGTAAAAGCCGCTGCACATTCCCAATGCGACCAGACATATCGTAGCTATTGCTGCCTTATCCCACAGGCGCTCCATGCTTTCACCTCCGTACAGTCCTTCTGCTCTTTGAATTATACCACACAGCCGGTCGTATTGTCAATCGCTGCCGCCATAAATGAGCCTGTACTGCTTTCGCACCCTTTCTGCTGCCTGCGCCCGGAGTCCCGGAGGAGAGAGTATCTCGACCACAGGTCCGAAGGAAAGCAGCCTTATCAGAAGCTCTGTCTCGTCCGTTCTGTCGTACCACAGCGTTACCGTACAGTCACCGGTCTCTGTGTCAAGCCCGGTGCGTTTCTCATAGGAAGAGAACTCCATAAGAAATCTCTCTACTCCGCTTCTCTCCTGTGATACCTTTATCACTGCCGGCTCCTGACAGCGGATACGGCTGAAGTATTCATCCTGTCTCAGGTCGGACGGATACTCCGTATCTGTAAGGTCTGTCCTTATCACTCTTCCAATGTTTATAACTGTGTTGCCGGAATTTCCGCACCGCCTTGCGTTCCGGCAGTACACCCGAAACTTATCGTTCTTTGGTGAATACTCTATCTTCAGCGGGACAAAGAGTCTTCCCTGAACCTTGCCGCTGCCTGTCCGGAAGAGGATGTATATTATCCTCTTCTCCTTTGTTGCTGTGAGTATATCCCGGAAATGTCTGCGGTAATCCGGAGAGGTGAAATCATCCCCGTCAGAGTATGTATCCACCTGCCTTATCTGTTCCCTGCTGTAGAGAGGAACTATATCACTCAGCCTTCCGCTCAGCTCCGCAAGCTCCTCGTCAGTGAGGAAAAGCCACATTTTCGGATCACTGAGCTTCGCCTTCAGCCAGCGCTTCTGAAGCTCCGTGACTATTGTAACGGGAGGATTTGAGGTAACTCTCCCCCATTCACCGTTTCCCCTGTCTTCAAGAAGTCCCCAGGAGCCCTCGCCCGGTCTCAGCTTGTCAGGTATGAAGAGTACTGAGTCCCGGAAGCCCTCCCCGGCAACGATGCGTTCAAGGTCGGAGGCAGTCACTGTCTCCCGTTCCAGCACAGCCGAAGCTATCCGGAAGTATGCTCCGTATATCTCACTGAACAGAGTCATCGCCATCACCTCCGTACATCATGTACATTCGTCTTATGTCGTTGAACCAGCGCTCACGCACTTCATCACTGCCGCCCTCTATACTCACAGTCCTGCCGATGAAGGTCTTTGCCCAGTGCATGACTTCATTAGGATCAGATACATCTATTGTAAGGGTATACAGTTCTTCACCGGTGCGTTCCAGTGTACCTGAACGCTTCTCACGCTCCAGACGGCTGAGTACATAATCCTCATCCTCCTTTACCTCAAAGGTCAGCTTCAGCGGTTCAGCACTGCTGCCGTCATTCTGGAAAGAAACCCCGAAGCATCTCTCCATTTCCCGGTCAAAGCGCTCCTTTATACTGTCCCAGCCGGGGTATACTTCTCCGGGATCTGCACTGAGTATGAAGTCAAGACGCATTGAACGGAAACGATCAAGCTCAGGGATGTATGCCAACAGGAAACGTCTGCCGGTCTGAGTAGACACGGCTGCCTGCATCGGAACTGCCCTTATCCTGTACTCAACTCCGGCAATATCACGCCTTCTCCTGTCAATCACAGTCAGCTCGGCAGAACGCTTTTCCCCGGCAGCTTCAAGTATTCCTGACAGCACCTCGTCTTCAAGTGCATGAACTATGTAGTTGTGTTTTATCATAAATACATCGTTCCTGAGACCTGCACTGCGGAGTATCGTATTTCCGACTACTCCGAACTCCGGAGCCTCCGAAAAGAAACATACTGCATCTGCAAGTCCGGGCAGAGTCTCCATAAAACTGTCAAGCGTGTCGGGGGATAGGCTATAAACTGCGGCATTTCCACGGTTTTCCTGTATCACGATACCCTCGCCTGCATACTCCCTCAGTTTGTTGCGGACTGTCTGATTTCCGAAGTCTGCACCGTACCTCAGTGACATTGCACTGCATATCTCCGCAAGTGTGAGCCATTCACCGTCTGCAAGCACATCAATAAGAAAGAAGTGCAGACGTATGTCATTGTCAGTGAAGCTCTTTGCCCGGTATACCTGATACAGCGGATTCTCAGCTATATGATCGCTGTCGACGGATATGGAGATCTGCCGTCCACGGCGTGAATCCTCGCTGCGGATGAAGTCACTGAGCCAGCACTCGGCTCTGCGCTTCTCGTCATCGTAGGTACGTCCGCTGCGTGCGCCGAAATCATTGCGTGTCTTAAAGCCGTAGATGAAGAAATCACGGATATAATCACGAGTAACTGCGAAATTCTTTACAAGTTCCGAAAAGCCTGCCATACGTCCTCCTTCCATATTGAAAACGCTCCTGTATTTCACAGGAGCGTTATTTGCTTTTTACCAGGTGGGCTTGCCGCCTGTGGATATGCTTGCGTAGTATTCAAGTATTGCTGATGCATCATTGGAGTCGATGATGCCGTCTCCGTTCACATCGCCCACTGATTTCTCCTTGTCCCCGAATACTCCGTCGCCTCCGGTAGAAAGACGTGAGTATTCTTCAAGTACCATAGATGCGTCATTGGAGTCAACCATTCCGTCAGAGTTTACATCTCCCTTGAGAAGTGCATTCAGATGAGCGTATACAAATACGTCATTGCCCTTTTCCTCTGTTGTTGTCATGTCAAGGGATTCTTTGTCGTCAATGGCAAAAATGTAGTTCCTGGTAAGGAAGGTGTCAGGATGATCATTCTTGTCTTCTACTCCGAACACCTGCTCAAATGTGCAGCTTCCTTTATTCTGACCGCCGGTGATCCTCACGGATACCTTGTACTGGCGGAAATCCGTCATGGGATCATTGTTGTCGTAGCCTTCAAGCTCGAATGCCACTGTCTCGCCGCCTTTTATATCCGTCTTGTAGTAAGGCTCTGAGGTACACTCGGGAGAATCAAAGGTCACGTTCAGTACTGCTGAACTATCCTCAGGTATCTTTACTGTGATCCTGGAATTTATCAGATTCTTGTCAAAGTACTTGAATACCGGTGTCAGACTTCTCTCCGGAGGGAGTGTGGTTACCGGCACTGTAGTTGTTGTGGTGACTGTAGTTGTAACTGTAGTAGTGATATTCTCCGTGGCAGCTGGTACAGCCTT
>DNLQ01000055.1 GCA_003488415.1 Ruminococcus sp.
CTCAACAGGAGCAGCTGTTGTCTCAGCAGGGGCAGCCTCTGTAGTCTCAACTGCGGGAGCCTCTGTTGCAGCAGGTGTCCTGTTGGGGCTGAGATCGTAATTATAGCCGCTGAGGTCAGTTACCTCTCCCTCAGCTGTGAGCATAACTCCGCTATTCTCCTTGATGAGAGTCTCGGGAACGATGACAAGTGATACGTCCTCGGGTACGTTTACATCCTCTACGATATTGACATTACCGAAGATGTAGAGAGTCTTGTCATCAAGCTCCTTGACGTCTTCAAGAGCACCTCTTATATCCTGATAGGATGCACCGTTTGTGAGGAATGCAGTAGCACCGGGGTTGAGGAAGTTAGCATCGATAAGCTCGTGACAAGTCTCGCAGAATGCTGCAACGCCGGCGCCCTGTCCATCTGAAGGAGGAGCGATAACAGCGTACTTGCCTGAGCATTCATGCTCAGCAACTGTATGTACGTTGATGATACTCTCACCGCCATCAGATACAGCGCAGATGTCAGCGTCGATTCCGGCACGGAGAGGAGTAACCTTTATTACCGCAGCGGATGAGAATACATAATGTCCGTCATCATCGATGGTATAATCGCCGCTTATTACTTCGATATCGAAGTCCTTTTCGTCATCAGGTCCGGCGTTCTTGTAATAGTGAGTTCCGAGACGGCGGAGTGTGTAGAAATTAACATGAGCGCCGCCCTTTGGCTCAGCGAGTCTGTAGTATACGTCTTCGCCGATCGTAAGGATGCTTGATGCGATACCTGTGTCATCGAATGATTTTGCGGCAAGCTGTGCAAGGTTGTAGAGATGATTTCCGGTTGACTGATCTCCGCCGATATCATCCTCAGCGTAAACGATAGTATTTGCCAGAGCGGATACATATTCATTGTCAACTCCGCCGAGGTTGTCTAAGATAAGATCCTTTGCAACCTTTAACAGAAGATCGCTGTTATCAACGTCTGCTCTGTTGTCGATGACCTCTACCTCGTGAGGGATAACTGTAGTAGAACCGGGAAGTGTTACGACTTCAACGTTTTTAAGAACGTGTGCAACAACGATGTTGTCCATAACAGAGCCGTAGACGGAAGCGACTGCATTGATGCCTGCCAGGTAGGGGTTCTTTGACCAGCAGGTCAGGAGAACAACGCTGTCAGCTGCCAGCTTCTGATCGTCAAACTGCTTTTCAATAAGTGACTTCCATATGTCTGTGATGGATACCTCTGCGACCAGAACATCGCCGGGATCGAGCTGTCCTACGGAGTAACTCTGATTAACATTGATGTTCTGAAGCTGAGAGTTTTCAACCTCTGTGGAGATCAGTTCTCCGTTGCGGTACTTGCGTCTTGTGATCTTTGAGGACTGTGATATTTCCTTGATAGTATGCTCAAGATTGTAGACAGGCTTGTGGGATACATTCTCCAGCATGATAGTTACTGTGTAGTCAGTGCCGAATGAAGAGTATTTAGGAAGCTGGATCTTCATCTTGAGAGCATTGCCTGCGTATACGTGGAGAGTATTCTCTGACCTGAAGTCATAGGAGAACTCTTCTCCACGGTTCTTGCCCTTGAATACTGATGTGAGATCGTAGTCACCGGCAACATCACCACGTACATACCAGTGAACATCTGATGCCTGACCAGGTCCGAGCACTCCCATATCCTGAGTCTGAAGGCAGTTTACAAGAGTAAGTCCTGAAGGTACGTTGATAGTAGCGGAGCAGTCTGTGAGGCTCTCTTCATTATCATGGTTGATGACAACAAGCTCTACATCGTAGAACTCCTTGAGCCACTTAGCCTCGCCGTGGATTATCATGTACATTTCCTCGGTCTCTGTTTCCCAGTAGACAACTCTGGGAGCAGTTTCGGCGTTATATGTACCGCTGCCGTGGTATTCACAGTGAACAGAGGTCGTACCCGTAGGAGATACCACAACATACTTATGGATGAATTCAACAGAAGCAGTGAATGTGAGCTGTATCTCATAGTCAAATACATGATAGTTTGCAGGATCGCTGAGATCTATGCCGGCAGCCTTGATCTCATCAATATCCATCTCATGAACTGTCATATGACCTTCGATGTCGAGTCTCTTGGGAGCAGGGGGTACGGGAACAGCTGTAGTCACAGGAGCTGCTGTAGTAACAACGGCTGTTGTAGCCTTAGCAGTAGTAGTGGGCTTTGCGGTAGTTGTAGCCTTAGCAGTAGTAGTGGGCTTTGCGGTAGTTGTAGGCTTTGCAGTTGTAGTTGTGGTGGTAGTAGTTGTAGTAGTGGTTGTTGTGGTAGTAGTTGTAGTAGTGGTTGTTGTGGTAGTTGAAGTTGTAGTTGTTGTAGCTTCTGTAGTGGCAGTTGTTACAACAGGTGCATCAATGCTCTCGTATTCACAGATGAAGCCGAAGTTCTCTGTGCCGAAGAATGACTCGCTGCCGAAGGTTCCTGCCTCTACCAGGTCATTCCACTTATTTACGCATTGACCTGTAAGGGGATTCTGTCTGGTGTAGATCATCAGAGCATCCTCATAAGAATTATCGGGCTGACCGCTTGCCCAGTTGGTATAATCCCATGGCTCACCGGTTACCCATGCGAATAAACCGTTGTCATTTCTCTTTGCACCCAGCCAGTAGCTGTTTTTGAGGTTTTCCTCATCATTAAAGAGTGCTTCAATGAATGACTCCTCCTCAGCAGAGGTAACAGCAGCAAGATGTCCGCCGAGGCTCTTACAGTATTCCTCTGCTTCGCTCCAGGTCATACCCAGATCGAAGCGTCTGTATCTATCGTTATCGGGTTCATAGAAATCCCACTCCACATCTCCGGTATAGGGGAAATCAAATCCGTCCAGACCTACGCTGAGGGAAGCATAATGCTCGCTGATGATCTCGGCATCACGTATAGTAACAACACCGTCTCCGTCAACATCGGCAGCTTCCTTGTTGATATCAACTAAATCAGTTCCGTGGACGTAGGCTTTGACCTTAGATGAATCGGTAGCGTTAACAATGCCGTTGCCGTCCACATCACCAAACAAGATCTCCGGCGCAGCACCTATTGCAACATATCCTTCATAGGAAGTGCCCTTCAGGAGATCGTCAGTGTTATGCTCACCGGATAGTGCGTGATATACGACGTAGTTAATGAAACTGTGATCAGAGAAGTTATACTGATGGCTTGAACCTGCCCAGTAGCTGGTAAGACCGGATACTATGCTCATATCAAAGTAGAACACATCACCGGGATCTGAATCTCCGGGAACAGTAACGTCAAAATTGACAAATGTTCCGCTCTTGCCAATATCTGTATCGGCATCAGAATTAAAGGTCAGGTGGTAGGTGTTGAAGCCGTTATGGACTCCAAGGGATTCCACGCTGAGTTCCATGCCTTCAGTTCCGTCACCTACTGTGAAGTTAGTGGCTTCAAGTCTGGAGTCGATATTGAGAAGAACGCTGGCATAGCCGAAATAAGGCTCAGATCCAAGATCGTCTTCATTGAGCGTGAGACTGGCAGACGCAGTAGTCTCAGTGAGCGGATAGGCGAGTGTTGTCTGTGATCCGGTGAAATACAGCTCAGGATATGCCTTTGCCGTCTTCAGTTCAGCAAGTGCCGGACTCAGAGACAGTGAAGATCCTGCATCGGCTGCTGTGACCGTTTCCCCTATCGGACCTATGAGCTGTGAAGAGACCATCGCAGCAGAAGTCAGAAAGGACAGGGCCTTTTTGTAGTTTGTTACCATTGGCTGGTACCTCCTTTTTTACTCCCTGTGTTTCAGTAAAGTCAGAGTGTGGTACAGAGAGAATATTATAGTCTGACATTTTAATTATACCAGTATCTGGATAATTGTCAACACTTTTATTGCTTATTTTTTATATAACCTGCTCCGTAACAGAAAAAGCTGTTCTGATCCCCCTCAGAACAGCCTGCATAATATTGCTCAGACAGCCAAAGCCTGAATTTCCTGCTTGTCCTTCTCTGTCAGTCCTGCGCAATTCTTCGGCATTTAATCGGCGGAGCAGCAAAGATGATATCAGGATAGGATCCAGATGATAATGTAAAGGGCAGCGGTTTCTGTGTGACAATGATCACATAGCAACTGCTGCCCCGTATTATTTCAGGAAGTGCCATAATGCTGAATCATGGCAAGCTGTTTTGTTACATCTCCGCAAGTGCCTGGATCTCAGATGCGGTGGGATTGACCTTTCCTTCGACGATCTCAGCATCCGGAGCGCTGACTTTCAGATTCTGCACGGCTTTTCCGAATCTGCTGCCGCCGGATGTAGCAAACAGAATAATACGTTTGCCGGAGAAATCATATTTTTCAAGGAAGGTGTTGATGATCGTCGGTGCGATATACCACCATACCGGAAATCCGATATACACCGTATCGTATGATGCAATATCTGCATCACCGTCAGCGATCGCAGGACGGGAATTGTGATCGCTCATCTCCACGCTGCTTCTCGACTGCTTATTCTGCCAGTTCAGATCAGCATTCGTGTACGGGACAGCGGGCTTGATCTCATACAGATCTGCGCCTGCGGCATCTGCGAGTTTCTTTGCGAGGGCAGCGGTGTTGCCGCTTGCCGAAAAATATGCAACTAACTTTTTGCTCATAACAATATCCTCCTTTACAGTGATGCTGTGAATATCTCAGCGATATCCTTTTCCAGCAGCGGTGCCCACGCATTTTCAAGTCCCTCGTTTACTGCAACGTGATGCGCCATTTCATCTATGCGGCTTTCATCAATACCGACCTCACGGAGCGTCATCGGAATGCCAATGGACAGGAAGAAATCGTAGGTTGCCTGAATCGCCTTTTCTGCGATCTCAAACCTGTCAAGGCTGCTGTCGATGCCGAAAACATTCACGCCGTACTTTACAAAGCGGTCAACGGTTTTCTCGCTCAGGATATGCTTCATCCAGCGGGGAGTGATGATTGCAAGTCCTTCGCCATGCGTGATGTCATAATATGCGGACAGAGCGTGCTCCATGCCGTGACACGGCCAGCCTGACTGACTGTTGCCGAGGGAGTAAATGCGGTTGCAGCCGTAGGTACAGGTGAGCATCATCTCTGCTCTTGCGGTATAGTCCTCCGGATCCTCAAGGCACTTCTTTGCATTGACCATAAGGCTCTTGAGACCTGCCTCCATGAATCCGTCATTCAGCAGCGTGGAATCCTCACAGAAATACTGCTCCATGATATGATTCATTGCATCAGCACAGCCCGCCGCAGTCTGCTTCTTCGATACGGTGAATGTGTATGTCGGATCAAGGAACGAAACAGCAGGGTACAGAAGCGGATCCACATAGCCGATCTTATCGTTTGTCTCAGTCCTGGAGATAACTCCGCCGGGATCGTATTCACTTCCGGTCGCTGCCAGCGTAATGATGTCCACGATCGGCAGCGCTGCCTGTGCCTTGACCTTGTAGGAGATCAGATCCCACGGATCACCGTCATATTTCGCTCCGGCTGCGATAGCCTTGGAGCAGTCCAGCACACTTCCGCCGCCTACCGCAAGTATTACATCAATATCATTCTCCTTGCAGAGCTTCACGCCGTCCAGCACGCTCGGATCATACTTCGGATTCGGCTGGATTCCGGATAGCTCGATGATCTCAAAGCCGGAGAGCAGCTCCTTTACCTTGTCGTAGAGACCGATCTTTCTGATGCTGCCGCCGCCATAGGTGAGCAGTATCTTTTTGCCGTACTGTGACATTACCTCCGGCAGCTTTTCGATCACATCCTTGCCGAAAATCAGTCTTGTGGGTGTCATGTAGTCAAAGTTTTGCATGGTTGATTCCTCCTGTATATTGATTAATTCATCCCGTTACTATATGATCTTATATCAGGTTTTCCCCTGTGAACGAACTGAAGTTTTTTTCAAGATATCCAGACTAAGTAAACATCAGTGCAGATCGACCTGTTATTTCTTCTTTTCAGCGGAATTTATACCAATTGCTTCAGATTAATTAATCGCTTCTTTTAAGCTGATAGCCGCAGCATATTACCTTTTCAATATTATACCATACTTTGCATCACAAATTCAAGTGAAAACTGCATAAAAGATCTCTCACTAAAAGGCGCATCTGTTTTTTACTGAAAATCACTTGAATTATCGGAACATCTATGGTACAATAATATAAATACCGTGAAAGGAGCGATACCACTTGTTACTTACTATCACTTACGAAGGAGAACACACACAGGAGCTTGGCTACCTTCTGCATAAAAATCCCGAGCGAGCGCAGCAGTTTGAACTATCCTACGGTAAGGCTTATGTTTTTTACCCGGAAGTTTCAGATACACGAACGACCGCCGCTCTGCTGCTCGATATTGACCCGCTTGATCTTGCAAGGGGAAAAGTCGGCAGTAAGGATGGCGGCCTTTTTGATTATGTCAACGACCGTCCCTATGCTTCGACCTCGTTCATGAGTACAGCGATCGTCCGTATTTTCGGAACAGCAATGAACGGCAGATGCGACAAGCGGCAGGAGCTTGCAGATACACCATTGAAGCTGACTGCAACACTTTCCTCCCTGAAAGACAACGGTGACACCGAGCTTGCCAAAGAAATGTTCGGGCCTCTTGGATATGAGGTGAAAACGCAGCGCACGAAGCTCGATGACAGCTTTCCCGAATGGGGCATATCGCCCTATATCGACCTGACGATCAGCGGTACAGTGAAGCTGTCAGAGCTGCTCAATCATATTTATGTGCTGATACCTGTCTTTGACAAGCAGAAGCATTACTATATCTCCGAGGACGAGATACAGAAGCTCCTTGACCACGGCGAGGGCTGGCTTGCAGATCACCCATATAAAGAAAAGATCACACGCCGCTATTTTACGGCACGGAAAAGCTATGCAAGAAAGGCACTGGATATTCTTCTTTCAGATGATATGATAGAAACTGAAAGTGCAGAAGAAGCTGAAAATACTGAGGAAAAGGAAGAGCGCACTCCACTGAATACACAGCGTATGGAGACAGTCAAAAATGCCGTTCTTGCAAGCGGTGCATCAAGCGTTATCGACCTCGGCTGCGGAGAGTGCCGCCTGACCTCACTTCTTCTGAACGAGCAGCAGATAAAGAAAGTTACTGCTTGCGATGTATCAGTTGCGGAGCTTGAAAAGGCGGCACAGCGGCTTCATCTTGACCGTATGCAGCCATACCGCAGGAATAAGCTGACTCTGATACAGGCATCGCTGACCTATCGTGACAAGCGCTTTGAGGGCTATGACTGCGCCTGCGTGATAGAGGTCATCGAGCATATTGAGCCTATGCGTATCCCTGCTTTTGAGCGTGCGGTATTTGAGTTTGCTGCACCGAGGACTGTCATTCTCACAACTCCTAACAGGGAGTATAACGCAAACTATGAGCATATGCAGGAGAATACCCTCCGTCACGGCGATCACCGCTTTGAGTGGACAAGAGAAGAATTCATAGCCTGGACGGAGCATATCTGCGAGAAGTTCGGTTATACCTGCAAGATAAGCGGCATAGGCGATGCGGACGAAAACCTCGGCAGTCCGACACAGATGGGGGTGTTTACGAAAAATGGATAAATACAGAATTGAGATACCCGAGTTCTGCCTTGTGGCACTGATCGGCGGAACATCATCGGGCAAGAGCAGCTTTGCATTAAAGCATTTCAAGCCGACAGAGGTCCTGTCCTCCGATTTTTTCAGAGGAATGGTCTGTGATGACGAGAACAGCCAGAGTGCTTCGGGCGATGCCTTTGACCTGCTTTATTACGCTGCAAACAAGCGTCTGAACAATATGAAGCTGACAGTCATTGATGCGACAAATATCCAGCAGAGTGCAAGGAAACAGGTCATTGACCTTGCAAGAGAGCAGAACGTCCATGCTGCGGCGATCGTGCTTAACTTGCCTGAAGAGATCATGCAGGAGCGCAACAAAGCCCGTCCGGAGCGTAACTTCCCCGAGCGTGTCATCCGCCAGCACTGCCGTGATGTGAAGCGCAGTATCAAGGGCTTGAAGCGTGAGGGCTTCCGCTTTGTGTATGTGATAAACTCCCTTGAACAGCTTGAAAACACGGAGATCGTCCGCACGAAGCTGTGGAACGACAAGAAAGACCTGCACGGACCGTTTGACATCATCGGAGATATTCACGGCTGCTGTGATGAACTGGAGCTGCTGCTTGACAGACTCGGTTATGTGAAAGCAGATGGCATTTATACTCACCCCGACGGCAGACAGGCTGCCTTCCTCGGGGACTTCTGCGACAGAGGAAACCGCAATGCTGATGTACTGCGGCTCGTTATGGATATGGTAAAGTCAGGTAATGCTATTGCAGTTCCCGGAAATCATGATGTGAAACTGCTGAAATATCTGCGCGGCAAGAGCATTGCCATGACTCACGGCATTGACAGGACCATTGCCGAGATCGAAGCACAGGGAAAGGATTTCAAGGCAGAGGCAGCCGAGTTCCTTGACGGACTTATCAGCCACTATGTACTTGATGACGGAAAGCTGGTCATTGCTCATGCAGGTCTTAAACAGGAATATATCGGACGTGGTTCTGCAAGGGTGCGTGAGTTCTGCCTGTACGGCGAGACTACCGGTGAAACGGACTCCTACGGTCTGCCTGTGCGCCTTGACTGGGCTTCGGATTACAGAGGGCGTGCTGCTGTTGTTTACGGGCATATCGCCGGCGTTGAGGTAAGAAGTCAGAACAATACCTACTGCATTGATACAGGCTGTGTATTCGGCGGTAAGCTGACAGCATACCGTTATCCGGAAAAGGAGTTTGTTGAGGTTCAGGCTTTACAGCAGTATTATGAACCGATAAAGCCGCTTGAAGAAGCGATAGACACCGATATGGGCGATATGCTCACAGTCGGGGATTTCAATAAAAAGCTCCATATCGAAACGGAGCTGATGCACTCTATTGACATTCATGAAAACAATGCGGCGGCTGCACTGGAGACCATGTCACGCTTTGCGGCTGATCCCCACTGGCTTATTTACCTGCCGCCCACCATGTCACCCTGTGAGACAAGCGAACTTGAGGGCTATCTCGAACACCCTTTGCAGGCATTTGAATATTACCGCAGCCGTGGCATACGTAATGTGGTCTGCGAGAAAAAGCACATGGGTTCCCGTGCAGTTATCGTGCTTTGCAGATCGGCGGAAACTGCGGTGAACCGCTTCGGCATCACAGACGGAACAAGGGGTATCATCTACACCCGTACAGGCAGACGCTTCTTTGACGATGATGCCACGGAAACTGCACTTCTTGACAGGCTGGATAAGGTGCTGACGCAGACCGGATTCTGGGACGACTTTGAAACAGATTGGGTATGCCTTGATACAGAGCTGATGCCGTGGTCGGAAAAGGCTCAGGGGCTTATCCGCTCGCAGTATGCACCGACCGGAAATGCAGGTGCAGGCGGTCTTTCAGCGGCAGTCAAGGCACTTGAAAAGGCTTGTCAGCGGCAGAATAATGCCTTTGAGGTGGACAAGATCACTTCGGGACAGAACGTTGACCTACAGGAA
Source organism: Ruminococcus sp. (assembly GCA_003488415.1). Taxonomy (GTDB): domain Bacteria; phylum Bacillota; class Clostridia; order Oscillospirales; family Ruminococcaceae; genus Ruminococcus. Next base: position 9,514 of record DNLQ01000055.1, read on the forward strand.
GTCCTGAAAGCATATCAAGCCAAGCAGGACGATATCAGGCGTTATATCAAGGCGTACCGTGAATATTGCTGGACGGTCAGCAGCATCGGCGACTATCGGATCGCACCATTCCACATTCTTGCGGCCGAAGGCAGAGTCTTTTCTGAGGAGAAGCATACATGGCACATGGAGAATATCCGCAGATACATCACAGGCATTGATCCTGTATACATGGAAACGCCGTATCTCTGTGTTGATACGGAGGACGAGCAGAGCGTTCAGGCAGGCGTGGACTGGTGGCTGACGCTTACCGGAAACGGCGGAGAAGGTATGGTGGTAAAGCCCGAAACTTACACTGCAAAGCAGGGCTTCAAGCTGTTGCAGCCTGCGGTCAAGTGCAGAGGACGGGAATATCTGCGTATCATCTACGGTGCAGAGTATCTTGAACCGGAGCATCTGAAACGGCTGAAGGTCCGCTCCCTTAACCGTAAGCGCACACTGGCACTGAAGGAGTTTTCACTCGGTATGGAATCGCTGCACAGATTTGTAAACGGCGAGCCGCTTTACAGGGTACATGAATGCTCTTTCGGTGTGCTGGCGTTTGAGAGTGAGCCTGTAGATCCAAGACTGTAACAGTTATAGCATTTCCTGCGGCTGGATATTCTATTTCCTGATCTCTGCGATACCGGAAGGATATTCATTATTGAAAGCAAATCCAATATACGTTAATAATTGAAAATGAACAGATACAAAAAACTCGCATTGAATACCGTGATATTCTCCGTTGGCAGTTTCGGAGCAAAGATATTCTCACTGCTCCTTAACAAGCTGTACACACGCTGTCTCGGTCCGCAGGAGCTTTACACCAAATCACTCATAGAGACTCTGGTGCTGTTTCTGCTGCCGGTATTCACATTCTCCCTGACGGAAGCCGTAGTGAGGTACGGACTCGACAAGAGGTACGACAAAAAGCAGGTATTCACCACCTCCGGACTTCTGACTGCGGCAGGACTTTTACTCATGCTCCCGGTGATACCCTTTATTCACCTTATCCCGGCACTTGCCCCCACAGCCGGCTATTCGCTGCTGCTGGCGGTATACATATGCACCTCGGCGCTGAGAGCTCTCTGCTCTCAGTTCGTCCGGGCAAGGGATATGGTAAAACTCTTCGCCGCTGACGGCATACTCGCAACGATCTCCCTTTTCATATTCAATATCATCTTCCTCGGACGGCTGGGGATGGGAGTAAAGGGCTTCATGGTGTCGATGATTCTCTCCGACGCCTGTTCTGCGGTATTTCTTTTCTTCACCGCAGGGCTTCGCAGCTTCGTCAGCCTCCGTTCCTTCAGCGGTGTTCTCGGAAAGGATATGCTGCGCTTCACCCTGCCGCTTATCCCCACTGCCGTGATGTGGACTTTCACCGGATTTTCCGATCAGATATTCATAGGCAGTATGCACAGCGAAAGGGTATTTCTCGGAAGAGAGGCTGCCGGAATATACGTTGCAGCCACTAAGATACCGAACCTTATCTCCATGCTTGCAGCTATATTCATGCAGGCATGGAACATATCCGCCATAATGGAGAATGACTCCAGTAACAGAAGCAGCTTCTACGAAAGAGTCTATTCTGCATATGAGTCAATGCTCTTCATCAGCGGCGCAGGTCTGATACTAATGATAAAGCCGGTCTCGGCTGTGCTTATCAGCTACAGCAGCTACCCGGAGTACAGAACTGCCTATACCTACTCTCCCCTGCTGATAGCCGCTGCGGTATTCACCTGCCTTGACCTCTTCCTTGCAGGGGTGTACACTGCCACTAAGCATACCCGTAACGCCTTTTTAACCATACTTGCCGCTGCTGCGGGAAATGTGGTGCTGAACCTTGTTTTTATACCGCTGTTGGGAGTACAGGGAGCTGCTTTCGCCACCTTCCTGAGCTATCTGATATGCTACATTATCCGGATGGCAGACGCAAGAAGATACATACCCTTCCGGGTTTCGGTCAGAAGGACGGCTGCGAATACTTCTCTCCTCCTGCTGATGTGCCTTCCGGTCATCCTCGGAGCGGACCGCTGGCTGCTATGTGACATTCCTCCGGCAGCCGTAATTGCATACATAAACAGAAGGGCAGTTGCCGCAACGATAAAAAAGCTGCTTAAAAGAGAAGCAGCATAAAGGAGAATATTTAATGTATCTTGAAAAAGTGCCCCGTGACTCAGCGGACAAGATATTCCTTGACGCTGTAAATGAAGAAGCCTTCCCGGAAAATGAAAGGTGTTCACTCGATGACCTTTACAAATCCGGAAAGGACGGTAACCTTGATATGCTCGGGATATACGGCAGCTCCGGTATAACCGGATTCCTTGCTGTAAGACGCTTCGGCAGGATACGCTATCTTGCATACTTCGCCGTAAGCAGCAGCCTCCGTTCAAATGGCATAGGCAGCAAAGCACTCCGGCTTCTGAAGGAGTACTATCCGGGAACTCAGATAGTGACGGAGTTTGAAACTCCGGTCAGCGGCGATGATATAAAACTCCGCCGCCGTGACTTTTATCTGAGGAACGGCTTCTTTGAAACAGGCTGGTACAGCAGCTATGACGGCACTGAATTCACCGTTGCCTGCTCCGAACCGGACTTCGATAAAGAAGGATTTGTCCGCTTCACTGAGTATCTCAGTACAATAGTTCCCGATTTCATACCGCATCTTTACAGGAAGTAAGCCATGCTGTACTATATGTTCAACAAACCGCCCGGATGTGTGACAGCACGCTCCGACGCAGTGCATAAGACCGTTATGGACTTCTTTCCGGCTGAACTTGCAGTGAAGCTGCATCCTGTGGGAAGGCTGGACATGGATACCTGCGGACTGCTGATACTCACCGATGACGGGAACCTGGATACAAGGATAATGCAGCCCGACAGACACGTTAGCAAGACCTACTTCTTCTATGCGATAGGTACAATGGACGCCGAAAAGACAGATCGTCTGGAGAGCGGCATAGCCATACCCGGACTTACCGCAGCCAGTGCGGAGCTCAGACTGATACAGAAATACCGCATCGGAGACCTTGAAGCATTCATGCCCGGGAAACGCCGTGAAAGGTACATGAAGAACCCGGACGGCCCTGCATTCGCCGCCACTCTCACCATACACGAGGGCAAGAAGCATGAAGTGAAGCGGATGCTGGAAGCAGTAAGGTGCAGGATATTCTATCTACGCCGGGACTGCATCGGAAGTCTCTCCCTTGACACCTCTCTCCGGGAGGGTGAGTACCGTGAACTGACGGAGGAGGAGCTGACAGCACTGACAAGTCAGTCCTCTGTATAAAGCTCCGCAAGTCTGAGAGGCGTCCCCTCTATCATCTTCCTTATCTCTTCCTCAGCGTCCAGGTGCATAAGGGATACCTGCACTCCGCTCTCTGCGATGCTTAAAAGCTCCGGCAGCACATCCTTCAGATACAGATGCACATCGCTCTTATAGTAAGCGGCTTCGGTATACAGATATGTTCCCTCTGTGAGCAGAGCCCTGAACGGCTCAAGCGTGGAAGTATCACCGGTATATACCACATTGCAGCCGTCCACATTGAGGTGATAGCCGAAGCATCTGCCCTCCAGGGGCTTTACGTGAGTTGTGGGGACTGCCGAGATCATCCATTCATTATCCAGCTTATCCGCTGTGGTGATATTGAACCACTCCTTTTCGCATCCCTCTATCCTGGTGAGCAGGAGCATAAGATCATCATATACTTCATCAGAAGGTGCTGTTACAGTCACCTTCTTTTTCATGCCGCTTGCAAACCATACGTACTGGAGCAAAGTACCTACGCATCCGCTGTGGTCGCCGTGGGTATGGGTAATAAGAACGTAGATATTATCATACTTTCCCCAGTCCATCTTCTTGATCCTCTGATATGAAGTTGCCGGACAGTCGATAAGCACAAGGTCATTTCCGTGTACGAAGAATGCCGAGTTCTGCCTGTCTGCAAAGGCTGAGCCTCTTCCTAAGAATAAAAGCGGTCCGTTATTCATTTTATTTTCCTCCCATTACTCCCGGCA
>DNLQ01000213.1 GCA_003488415.1 Ruminococcus sp.
CTGTCAGGGTTAGTGTTGTTTGATCGCCGGTGGGAGTGCGCCGGGGGAGTGCGGAACAGCTCCGGTGGCATTGCTGTCAAAGAAAAAGGACGCAGAATGTGCGTCCTTAAATATCATATACATTTATCTCCGGGGGATCAAACAGTCTCAGCTTGCCGAGTCCTGCCGATACACATACCTTTTTTCCGCCCACTGTGTATACTCCCTTTGTATACCGGGGAAAGAACCTGCGCTCAGGGGACAGCACTCCTGCACCGAAAAGCCTTACCACTCCGCCGTGTACATGACCGCAGAATGTGAAGTCCGCTCCCCACTCTGCATACGCCTGTGCAAACATGGGATTGTGTGCCAGCAGGAGACACTCTCCCTCCGGCCGCACACCAACTGCGGCAGTTATGTCCTCCGCAGTCACCGTCAGCAGGTCCTTGTAGGGATGCTTTGCTCCGGTATGCTTGTATACCCTGTAGTCCGGCTCGAAGCCGTATATATGCAGCTCTCGTCCCTTTACAGTCAGGGTGCGTGAGCTGTTCCGCAGCAATACCGTATCAGTTCCGGCAGCAGCTTTCAGGAACTCCCCCTCGTACTCGTCCGGGAGACTCTGTTCATGGTTGCCGTATATCATATACACCGGTGCGATGCGGCAAAGCTCCCGGAGAAGCTGCTGCTTGCCGGTAAAATCGGTCTCGATGCGGGTTACAAGGTCTCCGGTGACGAATATGACATCAGGTCTCTGAGCGGCTGTACTCTTTACTATACGCCTCTGTCCCTTGCCGAACTGTCTCCGGTGGAGGTCTGAGATCTGCACTATCCGGACACTGCCGCTCCTGCCCCCGGACAGGTCGTCCCTGCGGACAAGGAGCAGCAGCCGGTTCTCTGTTACTATCCATATCAGCAGCAGTAAAGCTGCCGGTACAATTATTCTCACTCCTCGCCGTCCTCGGAATCCTCGGGCTCGCTGTCAACGATGACCTCGTTCTTTTCCTCCTCGGCAGCAAGAGCCTCCTGAGCCTTTAACTCCTCCTCGGAGAGCTGCTCAACCTTTGCAGTCTCGGCGGAGTCGTCATGCTCGGCGTGGGTGAAGGCAACTACCTTCGCTCCCTCGTTGACACGCATTACACGAACTCCCTTTGCATAGCGGCTCATAATGCGTATATCGCTTGCCAGGATACGGATGATAATGCCGTCGCTGGATACCAGGATGATGTCATCTGTCTCGTCTACCATCTTGATGCCGCAGACATATCCCTTCACGTCGTCCACCTTGTAGTTCTTCATGCCGTAGCCGCCCCGGTTCTGAATACGGTAGCTGTCAAGCTCACTGCGCCTGCCGAAGCCGTTCTCGGTGACGGTCAGGAGCGAAGCTCCCTTACGCACTCTTGCGATGCCCACAACGTAGTCATCTTCACGGAGCTTTATAGCCTTTACACCGTGTGCGGAACGTGACAGCGCCCTGCCCTTGTTCTCCTCGATACGGATGACCATACCGTTTCTTGTAGCCACGAATATCTGTGCATTGCCGTCTGTCATGCGTACTCCGGCTATCTCGTCGCCCTCGTCAAGACCGATAGCGATAAGACCGTTTTTCCGGACGTTCTTGTAGAGTGAGAGGTTCGATCTCTTGATCTTGCCGTTCTTGGTGACCATGGTGATGAAGCGTTCCTCGCTGAAATCCGTGGTCTTTATCATAGCAGCTATCTTCTCTCCCTCGGTAAGGGGCAGGAGGTTTATCAGGTTGAAGCCTCTTGAAGCCTTTGAGCCGTCGGGTATCTCGTAGCATTTGAGCTTGTACATGATGCCCTTGTTGGAGATGAACAATACATTGTCGTGACTTCCGGCGATGAACATTTCGTCCACGAAGTCCTCCTCACGCTGTTTCATACCTGTTATGCCACGTCCGCCTCGCCTCTGAGTCTTGTACTCTGAAACTGGCATACGCTTGATGTAGCCGTTATTGGTGAGGGTAACGACGCATTCCTCCACGGGGATAAGGTCTTCTATATCCACCTCTCCGCTCACTGACTCGATGTCGGTGCGTCTGGGATCGCTGAACTTCTTGCGGATAGCGTTGAGATCCTCCATGATGACCTGATATACACGGTTCACGTCGGCAAGTATCTCCTCGAACTCCTTTATCCTGGTGAGCAGACCGAACATCTCGTCAACTATCTTCTGTCTCTCCAGACCTGTGAGCTGTCCGAGACGCATCTGGACGATAGCCTCAGCCTGTTCCTCGGAGAGTCCCTTTGCGCTTGCGAGGTGATCTCCGGAGAGGTCGAACTCGGCAGTATCCAGCAGACCGAACACATCCATGCCCCTGAATTCGTCGATGCGCTCAAGAAGTGCCGACATATCCTCGTCCTTGAAGCGCTCGATCAGTCTTGCCTTTGCATCGGGGATATTGCTGCTGGAGCGGATTATCCTGATTATCTCGTCGATATGGTCGGCGGCGAGGATGAATCCCTGGAGGATGTGCGCTCTCTCCAGAGCCTTCCGCAGGTCGAAGCGGGTACGGCGCTGGATAACGTCCACCTGGAAGTCAAGGTAGTGCTGCAGCATCTGTTTGAGAGTCAGCACCTTAGGCTCGTTGTTCACCAGTGCCAGCATGATGATACCCACAGTATCCTGGAGCTTGGTCATTGAGAACAGCTTATTCAGCACGATATTTGGGATAGCGTCCTTTTTCAGCTCGATAACGATACGCATTCCGTCCTTGTCGGATTCGTCACGCAGATCGTATATGCCTTCTATCTTCTTGTCCTTGCAGAGCTGGTTGATATTCTTCAGGATAAGAGTCTTTTTTATCATGTAGGGGATCTCGTCAACTATGATGCAGTTGCGTCCCTTGATCTCCTCGAAGTGGGTGCGGCTGCGGAGGATGATCTTTCCTCTGCCTGTGCCGTAGGCAGCACGTATGCCTGCCTTGCCCATAACGATGCCGCCGGTGGGGAAGTCCGGTCCCTTGACGTGCTCCATAAGCTGTTCAAGGGTACAGTCGGGATCGTCAATAAGAAGCTGGAGAGCGTCAATTACCTCTCCCAGGTTGTGGGGAGGGATATTGGTAGCCATACCTA
>DNLQ01000040.1 GCA_003488415.1 Ruminococcus sp.
AAAATCCGTTGGTGGCAACACCGTGCGGGTTCGACCCCCGCCACCGGCACTAAGAAAATCGCAGGTTCATACAAAGAGCCTGCGATTTTTCGTTTTCTTCACTTTCATCGTCACCGGGCACTTCTGCATCAGGCGTGATAATAGCGCCATGTATTGTCATGGCAGACAGATCCGTCAAACGTTATGCCGAAGTCCACTCTTGAGTATCTGACATACTGCATTTCGAGTTTCAGCTTTTCCGTCGGCATTGATGCTCATTACGGTTCTTCGCTGTAACGTTTGTCTTCATGTGCAGCACAACGCTCTCCCTATATCCCTTATACAGACGTTATTGACTATAATGGTGACTCTGCTTCAGCACCATATCTTTAACCTTCATAAGCGAAGTAGTGGTGCTGCGTTCGTTTTCTGAAAGTTTCATCTGGATGTACTTTATAGTCTCCTGATAGTCAGGGATCATTATATGCTCCAGGGCATTTACACGGCGGCGTGTCTTTTCGATCTCGTCTGCCATGAGCTGACAGGCTTTCTCTACCTCTGCAAGCCTTATCATCTTCGGGAATATCTCGCTCAGTGCGCTTACTGCACCGTCAAGATCTGTGGAAGTAAAAGCTGTTCCGTAAGAGTATATATCAGAGGTATCGCTGGTACGGTACTTTGGCTGAAACACCGGGATATAAACACTCATAACGTTCTTCTCCCCTACATCCAGCTCCACCTCCTGCTTAGGCAGAAGAAGCGCTGTTTCCAGCATCTCGCTCTGCATCACTGAGCCTGCTACCGCCATATACCTGTTCGCCTCGGCTATTGCCTGCTCGACCTCCGTCCTCAGCTCTCTGTTCTCTCTTATCAGGTTCATGAACTGACGCATCAGCTCGTCACGCTTATCCTTCAGGAGCTTATGTCCTCTGCGTGCAGACTCCAGCTTCTTCTTCAGCTTCGACAGTTCCATTCGGGTAGGATTCACATTCAGTCTTGCCAAAGTCCTTCACCTCACTTCTCTTCGTAGTAGAGGTCAAGATACTCCTCTCTTATACGGCGCAGCTCACTTCTCGGCAGTATCCTGAGAAGCTCCCAGCCTATGGACAGTGTCTCCTCAATACTGCGGTTGTTCTCAAAACCCTGGGATACGTATCTGCGCTCAAATTCATCAGCAAACTTTGCATAGATAAGGTCTATAGGTGTAAGGGCTGCCTCACCAAGAACCACCATAAGTTCCTTGGCATCCTTTCCTCTTGCGTATGCAGAGAAAAGCTGGTTCATAGTATCAGAATGATCAGCTCTTGTCTTGCCCTTTCCTATACCCTTATCCTTCAGTCGTGAAAGTGACGGAAGAACGTCTACCGGCGGATTGATTCCCTTGCGGTAAAGCTCACGGGAAAGGATTATCTGTCCCTCTGTGATGTATCCGGTAAGGTCAGGGATAGGATGAGTCTTGTCGTCCTCCGGCATGGTGAGTATCGGTATCATGGTGATACTTCCTTCCTTGCCGTCCTGACGTCCGGCACGCTCGTACAGTGACGCAAGATCGGTGTACATATATCCCGGATATCCACGGCGTCCGGGAACTTCCTTACGTGCTGCGGAGACCTCCCGGAGCGCATCGGCGTAGTTCGTGATATCTGTCAGTATTACAAGTACGTGCATACCCTTCTCAAAGGCAAGATACTCCGCTGCTGTAAGCGCCATTTTCGGTGTGGCAAGACGCTCGATAGCAGAATCGTTTGCAAGATTGATGAACAGTACAGTCCTGTCAAGTGCTCCGGTCTCACGGAAGCTGCGTACAAAGTACTCAGACTCTTCAAAGGTGATTCCCATAGCTGCAAATACTACGGCAAACTGCTCGTTGTCGCCAAGTACTCTTGCCTGACGTGCTATCTGTGCAGCAAGCTGTGCGTGAGGGAGTCCGCTGGCAGAGAAAATAGGCAGCTTCTGTCCTCTTACAAGGGTATTGAGTCCGTCTATAGCGGAAACTCCGGTCTGTATGAACTCCTGCGGATACTTTCTTGCTACAGGGTTCATCGGAAGTCCGTTTACATCAAGCCGCATATCCGGTATTATCTCAGGTCCGTCGTCGATAGGTCTGCCAAGTCCGTCAAATACTCGTCCCAGCATATCCTCTGAAACGCCAAGCTCCATCTGATGTCCGGAAAATACTACCGCACTGTCCTTGAGATTGATTCCGGCAGCGTTTTCAAAAAGCTGTACCAGAGCATTGGAGCCGTCTATCTCAAGTACACGGCAGCGCCGGCGTTCGCCGTTTCTGAGCCTTATCTCAGCAAGTTCGCCGTATGTGACGTTCTCTACGTCCTTTACAAGCAGCAGAGGACCTGCTGCTTCCTGTATGGTCCTGTATTCCCTTGGCATCAGTCTTCCTCCTTGATGAGTACATTGTCAAGCTCACCTGAAATCTCCAGTGTCAGCTTTTCGTACTCTGCATCTGTATTCTTCTCCTCCACGTACTTGAAGCGTCCGATCTTCTCACGTACAGGCAGCTCTGCAACTGCCTCAACATCTGCACCCTTCGCTATCGCAGCAGACGCTTCGTCATTGAATCCCAGTATCAGCTTCATCATATAAAGCTGCTTCTTCAGACTGGTATACGTGTCTATCTCATGGAAGGCAAGCTGGTGGAGGAAGTCCTCACGGATAGAGCGTGCTGTCTCCATTTTCAGACGGTCACCTGCTGAAAGTGCGTCCATACCTATGAGCTTTACGATCTCCTTCAGCTCCGCTTCATCGTGAAGTATCTGCATGAATCTCGTTCTGCACTTCATCCATTCTGTTGATACATTGTTGTTGTACCAGTCCGCAAGGGAATCGGCGTAGAGAGAGTAGCTGGTGAGCCAGTTTATTGCCGGAAAATGTCTCTGATATGCAAGGTTGGAATCGAGTCCCCAGAATACCT
>DNLQ01000220.1 GCA_003488415.1 Ruminococcus sp.
AGAACTATCAAGTACTTCGCTGAGCTCGGCTAATTACCGGACAAGTTCTTTACAGAGTGCGTTCCTTCGGGAACGCACTTTTTCTTTTTTCTCTTTACAAACTCCGGATAATCTGGTATAATGTAGTATGTATAAATATGTACCGGAAAGAGGTAAACTATGGCAAACGACAAGATCAGAAATTTCTGTATAATCGCACATATAGATCACGGCAAGTCAACACTGGCTGACCGTATACTGGAGCTTACGGAGACTGTGGCAGTGAGAGACATGGAGGATCAGCTCCTTGACAACATGGATATAGAGCGTGAAAGAGGCATAACAATAAAGGCGAGAGCTGTAAGACTGAAGTATACCGCCAAGGACGGTGAAGACTACATCTTCAACCTTATCGACACTCCCGGTCACGTTGACTTCAACTATGAGGTATCACGTTCACTGGCTGCCTGTGAGGGTGCGATACTGGTAGTAGACGCATCCCAGGGCATAGAGGCTCAGACTCTTGCAAACACCTATCTTGCCATAGAGCATGACCTGGAGGTAGTGCCGGTAGTAAACAAGATAGACCTGCCTTCCGCAGATCCGGAAAGGGTATGTGCAGAGGTGGAGAACGTCATCGGTATCCCTGCCATGGACGCTCCCCGCATCTCCGCAAAGCTGGGAACCAACGTGGAGGAAGTGCTGGAGCGCATAGTCACCGATATCCCGGCACCTACCGGTGATCCCGAGAAACCGCTGAAGGCACTTATTTTCGACAGCTATTATGATTCCTACAAGGGAGTTATCATATACGTCCGCATAAAGGAAGGCAGAGTCAGAGTGGGCGACAATATCCGACTTATGGCTACAGGTGCGGTATTCACGGTAGTAGAAGCCGGCTGCATGGACGCAAACAGCCTTGTCAACAACGGAGTGCTTGAAGCCGGTGAGGTAGGATATATCGCTGCATCTATCAAGTCCATAGGTGATACACAGGTTGGCGATACCGTGACCAATAACGATCTCCCCTGTGACGAGCCCCTGCCCGGATACCGCAAAGTAAATCCCATGGTATTCTCCGGCATCTATCCTGCCGACGGAGCAAAGTACGGCGATCTCCGTGAAGCCCTTGAAAAGCTCCAGCTCAACGACGCCTCCCTCTCTTTTGAGCCGGAGACCTCAATAGCGCTGGGATTCGGATTCAGATGCGGCTTCCTCGGACTTCTCCACATGGAAATAATCCAGGAGCGTCTTGAGCGTGAGTACAACCTTGACCTTGTTACTACAGCACCTTCGGTTATATATAAGGTAACATTCACAAACGGCGATGTTCAGTATATTGACAATCCCACAAATTACCCGGATCCGGCGCTTATATCCCTTGCAGAAGAGCCTGTGGTAAAGGCGAGCATCCTCAGCCCCTCGGACTACGTGGGAAATATCATGGAGCTGTGTCAGGACAGGCGTGGTGTGTTCAAGGATATGCAGTACCTCGATGATACCCGTGTGGAGCTGCATTACGAACTTCCGCTGAACGAAATAGTTTACGACTTCTTTGATGTACTGAAATCACGCACCAAGGGATATGCTTCTTTTGACTATGAGCTTCTGGGGTACTCACCTTCAAAGCTGGTGAAGCTGGATATACTCCTCAACGGAGAGATAGTGGATGCGCTTTCCTTCATCATCCACGCTGACAAGGCTTATGCCCGTGCAAGAAAGATCGCAGAGAAGCTGAAAGAGAATATCCCCCGCCAGCTCTTTGAAGTACCGATACAGGCTGCAATAGGCGGAAAGATAATCGCCCGTGAGACCGTAAAAGCAATGCGCAAGGACGTGCTTGCCAAGTGCTACGGAGGCGACATAACCCGTAAGAAGAAGCTGCTTGAAAAGCAGAAGGAAGGAAAAAAACGTATGCGCCAGCTCGGTACTGTAGAAGTGCCGCAGGAGGCATTCATGAGTGTACTGAAGCTGGATTCCTGAGGAGAGATACTATGGTTTATGACTATATTGCTCTTGGAGCATCAGGACTTTTCCTGCTGCTTTCACTTGTAAGCGTCATCACTGAACCCCTGCTGAACCGTGACAGCAATACCGGACGTGCCTTCCGCAAGCTCCGGATAAATATGCGTGAGGTGGGATTTCTGCCTTATATCCTCATCACCGGCACAGTGCTGACAGTCGGCAGACTGATACACCGCACATCTTTCATAAGCAGCGGTATGAAGTATCTGTGGATAGCGGCAGGAGTTTTTGCAGCCGCAGCGGTCATGCTCCACTGGTACAGAGTATTCAGACCTCTCCGCAGCCGCAGGAGTGCAAGAGCAAAAACTCCTGTTGGTCTTACAGGAAGAACCGGGATTGCAGGCAATGCCGGAGTACTGCCGGTGCTTCCCGAAGCCCGTGAGCTGAGACCTCTTGAAGTCACAGTATCAGATGATAATTGAAAGGAAATTGCCATGAGTATATACACCTGTCCACACTGTGGGAAAAAATCCTTTACACCGTTTTCCAAAGCCACTGCCGGTCAGCTGAATTCCAGGGGAACACCCTGTAAGGAATGCGGAAGGCTCTGTGTGAACGGAAAGGGAGCAACCATATTCAACGCAGTCTACTGTCTTATCGCCTTTGTATTCGTAATAATGGTATATCTGAAGGCACCTGTATGGTATGAAAACTATGAGAGCGGCTTCCTTCGTGAGGTGGCAGAAGTGGAGATACTGGCAGAAGTGATACTGCTCCTGTCCATGTTCATTGTGCCTAAGCTGGCGAATGCCTTTTTCTTCAGACTCGAACCGGCAATAAAGAAGGAGCTGAAACGGTGAACCTGCCGCTGACCGGCGGACTGGGGATCTATATACACGTACCCTTCTGTGCGGTGAAGTGCGGCTATTGCAGCTTCTGTTCACAGGGCTACAGGCGTGAGACATCTGACGGCTATGTAAGGGCGGTTCTCAGGAATCTCCGCAGCAGCTCCGATACATCACGCCTTACTGATACAGTATATTTCGGCGGCGGAACTCCCTCAATGCTCTCACCGGAGCAGATCGCAGAGATAACAGGGGAAGTCCGCCGCTGCTTCAATGTTACTTCTGACGCTGAGATCACTCTTGAAGCCAATCCGACCACTCTTTCTCCTTCACGTCTGGAGGGGTATCTTGCAGCCGGAGTAAACCGTCTTTCCATAGGAGTGCAGTCAATGGATGAAGATGAACTTCATCTTCTTGGCAGGAAACACTCACCGGAGCGTGCGGCAAAGGCAGTCAGTGACGCAGAGGCTGCCGGATTCAGGAATATCTCCTGCGACATTATGCTTGCTCTGCCCGGACAGTCAAAGGAGACTGCACTGAGATCCGCTGACCTGCTTGCAGAGCTCCCCATACAGCACGTTTCTGCCTATATGTTAAAGGTAGAGGAAGGTACACCCTTTCACAGCGCCGGGATGGAAAAAAGTCTGCCGGACGATGACGCTTCCTCTGAGCTGTATCTGTGTGCGGCAGAGCGTCTGGAGTCGCACGGCTTCATGCAGTACGAGATATCAAACTTCGCTATGCCCGGATACGAGAGCCGTCACAACAACAGGTACTGGCTCTGTGAGGACTACATCGGCATAGGTCCTTCGGCACACTCCTGCTGCGGAGGGGTGAGATATGCCGCATCTGAGGACGTGGAGAGCTTCATCACTTCCCCTGTGCAGGTCACTGAGGTAACTGATACTTCTCCGTGTTCGCCTGAGGAGATCGTCATGCTGGCACTGCGTATGAAGCGTGGGCTTGATACAGGGCGTGTACCGGAGCTCAGGGAGAGTATAGAAAAAAAGATCCCGGCACTTGAGAATGCCGGGCTGTGTACGTATGACGGACGGTTCCTCTCTCTTACTCCCGAGGGATTTCTTGTATCCAACTCCGTCATCTCACATCTTATATGGTAACTACTCAAGAAGCTCTTTTCGCATCTGCGTAAGGAGCTTTTTTTCACGCCTTGATACCTGTACCTGAGTCATGCCGAGTATCCTGGCAGTTTTTGACTGCGTAAGGCAGCGGAAGTATCTCAGCTCCAGCAGCATCCTGTCATTTTCCGGAAGTGAAGCCATTATCTGTCTCAGTGCAAGGAGATCTGTGATGGCTTCATCAGGAGCTTCAACAGGCACATCCACCTGACTGTCATCATCCTCACGGGAGGAGGTAAGAGAAAGCACCGGCTGACATACACACAGCGCCTCTGCTACAGCCTCCGGGGCTTCTCCTGACAGCTCCGCAAGCTCTGCCACAGTAGGCTCATGTCCGGATGACTGACGTATATCCTCGCTTATACGCTGTATGCGAAGAGACAGTTCCTTCAGGCTCCTGCTCACCCTCACGCTCCCTCCGTCCCGGAACAGACGCTTTATCTCTCCCAGTATCACAGGCACAGCGTAGGTGGAGAATTTCACTCCACGGCTGCTGTCAAAGGCACGCACAGCCTTCATCAGTCCCAGGCATCCGGCAGAGTAAAGCTCTTCATACTCTATCCCACGGCTGCGGAAACGGTTGGCGCACAGATGCACCAGTCCGAGGTTTTCCTCAGCAGTCGGAGCTTTCGGCTCAGTCATCATGTACACCGAGCCTTTTCCGCATAGTCACTGTAGTACCCTTTCCTACCTTGCTCCGCACCGTGAGCCTGTCCATAAAAGATGACATCACCGAGAATCCCAGTCCCGAGCGCTCTTCCTCCGGAGCTGTGGTGTAAAGCGGCTCCATGGCTTTTTCAACATCCGGTATACCGCAGCCGGAGTCCTTTATGCGTATATATATCTCTCTGCCGGCAAGGAGTCTGACGGTCATTTCCACTTTTCCTGCTGTTCCCCTGTAGCCGTGTACTATGGCATTGGTCACCGCTTCTGATACCGCAGTCCTCACATCCGACAGCTCCTCAAC
>DNLQ01000124.1 GCA_003488415.1 Ruminococcus sp.
GGCTGGCTGATGTTCTATCACGGCGTAGTAAACACCTGCAACGGCTACGTTTACAGTATAGGAGCTGCCATACTCGACATAGACCAGCCCTCACGGGTACTGCACAGATGCAGGAACTATCTGCTTACTCCGGAGATGTGGTATGAGGAGCAGGGATTTGTTCCGAATGTATGCTTCCCCTGTGCAGCGCTTACAGACTCTGAAACAGGCAGGATAGCGCTGTATTACGGATGTGCCGACAGTTATGTAGGAGTTGCTTTTACTACAGTGCAGGAGGTATACGACTACATACTTGCCAACGACTGTTTGCAGCCTGAAGATGAAACGATCGGAAGAAGATGATAATAAAAAGGACGCTCCCGGGCGTCCTTTTTCTATTGCTCCGCTGATCAGCTCCTGAAGAACTATTGCGTAGGACAAGCAGGAAAACAAAAGAGTTAGCCGGGGAGCAATATTACATTACTATGTCTTCAAATTCAGCGTTTATGGACTCAGCAAGTGCAGCAGGGGAAAGGTGTATCTGTGTTCCTATTCTTCCGCCGCTGATATAGAACTTCTCCATGCCCTTTGCAGTGATGTGTATCACCGTGGGGAACTGCTTCTTCATTCCTATGGGAGTACAGCCTCCACGGACGTAGCCTGTTACCTTGTTGATATCCTTAACATGGATCAGTTCTACGGATTTCTCACCGGCGCTCCTTGCAGCCTTTTTCAGGTCAAGTTCCAGTGCCACAGGCACAAGAAAGCAGTAAAAAGCTCCGGACTTTCCCTTGGCTACTAAAGTCTTGAATGTTTCCTCACGGGGCTGACCAAGAGCATCAGCAACAGTGATGCCGTCGATAAATTCATCACACTGATAGACCTGAATATCGTACTCTATCTTGTTTTTGTCCAGAAAACGCATAGCGTTAGTTTTAAGTTCCTTAGCCACTTTATCCATTCCTTTTCATTATCATATAGATTTGCAGAAGTCTGTTATTTCCTGCACATGAGCTTCAACGTCGTTTCTGAATTCCACTGAGCAGAGTCCCAGCCTGCCGCAGCATTCTATCTCTAAATGTCCGAAGAAATGCTCGATGCTCTGTATCACCCTTTCACACTCCTTCATGCCGGGACCTGTACGCAGTGCGATGGAGTACCCCTTTTTCCCTTTGCTTATGGAATCGTGGGGCTGATGGGTATTGCACCATGGAGTGCATCTGTCGATGAAGGCTTTGAACTGTCCGGGAATGTCCGCCCAGTATGAAGGCGACACAGCAATAATAATGTCCGCACGCTCAAATTCATCTATTATTGCCGGAATGTCGTCATGCTGTATACATACCGCAGTCTTATGACAGCTCCGGCAGCCTTTGCAGAAGCTGAAACTGTAGTCGTCTATACAAATACACTTTGTGTCGTACCTGTCCGAGATGCTGTCGGAGACTAATTCTGTTATCCCGGCAGTTGCCCCTGTTCTTACCGGGCTGCAATTGATAATAAGAGCATTCATTGCTGTTCCTCCTTTGAGATGTGATTTATATTATTATATATTAAGCCTGGGAATTTGTCAAGGAATATGATCTGTCTATAAAGAGATGCCTTGACCGGGAAAAGGATTTGTGATATACTATAAATCAGGAAAATATGCGATATGTAAGAAAGGATAACTATGCAATTCAAAGAACTTAATCTTTCACAGGAACTTCTCCGTGCTGTCGAGGAGCTTGGCTTTACAGAAATGACGGAGATACAGGAGAAGAGTATCCCGCTGCTTCTTGAGGGACGTGACGTGATAGGACGCTCTGCGACCGGTACAGGAAAAACTGCTGCATTCGGACTTCCGGCTGCTGAGAGTATCACCGGGGAGGACAGCAAGTATCCGGCAGTAATGATACTCTGTCCCACCAGAGAGCTTGCACTCCAGGGTGCAGGTGAGCTGAGAAAATTCTCACGGTATAAGCGGATCGTGCGTACCTGCGCTGTTTACGGCGGTGCGAGCATGGACAAGCAGATAGCTGAACTGAAGCGTGGAGCAAACATAATTATCGGAACTCCCGGACGTGTAATGGATCATATCCGCCGCCGTACCCTCCGTACTGAGCATATCAGGACGGTGATACTGGACGAGGCTGACGAGATGCTCAATATGGGCTTCCGTGAGGACATTGAGACTATACTGGCACAGCTCCCGGAGGAGAGACAGACGGTGCTGTTCTCTGCTACGATGCCTCAGGAGATACTGGCACTTACCAAGAAGTACCAGCGTGATCCGGTACAGGTAAAGATAAAAGCAGCTCAGAAGACAGCTCCGCTTATCGACCAGTACTGCTATGATGTTCCTATGGGACGCAAGACAGATGCACTGAGGCTCCTTCTTGCAGCCTATGCTCCGGCATCTGCAATGGTATTCTGCAATACGAAGTCCATGGTAGATCAGCTTACAGAGCAGCTCAGTGCAGCAGGAATAAGCGCTGCCGGACTTCACGGAGACATGAAACAGGCTCAGCGCACACACGTAATGAACGGATTCAAGTCACGCAGGATAGCTGTACTTGTAGCTACAGACGTGGCGGCAAGAGGTATAGATGTTTCCGGAGTTGATGCTGTATTCAACTACGACATCCCTCAGGATAACGAGTACTACATCCACCGTATCGGACGTACAGGGCGTGCCGGCAAGACCGGTACTGCATATACCCTTGTATCCGGCAGGAGACAGCTCAGCGAGATACGTGACATTGCAGGGTATACAAGATCGGAGATACATGAAGTACCTCTGCCCGACAGGAACGGCATAATCGAAGCAAGACAGGAGAGTATACTCAGCGCTATTGCAGAGTCAGAGGCTGATAAGGCAGCATACGAAATGACCGACAGACTTGCAGAAATGGGTATAGATTACCGTGAAGCTGCGGCGAGACTTCTTGCAGAGAAGCTGAGAGCCGAGACTGCGGCACTGCCTGAGCTTGACATCCCACGTCCTATCCGCAGGGGCAGGCGAAGCGGTGCGAAGACTGTCAAGCTGGAGCTGAATATCGGACGCTCAAAGCGAATGGCTCCGAACTTCATACTTGGAGCACTGGCTGATGCCACAGGTCTTTCCGGTCAGGACTTCGGAAAGATAGATATATATGACGATCATACCACAGTAGAAATACCCGAAGCCGAAACGGACTACATACTTGAAAATACCGGCTCACTGCGTATCAACGGAAATAATGTTGATGTGAAGCTCTGGGAAGGCAAGGCGTTCAAGGATACCTCAAAGTCATACTACAGAAGCGGTGACAGCCGCCGTGGGAAAGGCGGAAAGAATCCCGACCGCAGGAGATCAGCATACGGCGGACGTGACCGTGCTGAGGTATTCAGTGATTACACTCCCAACCGCCGGAAGAGAGTAAAGAATAAGGGCTGAGTTAAGGCGTGAATAATTATATATCTGCGAGGTGAGAGATATGGCAAAGAAAAAGACGGGAAAACGACCTGCAAGCAGCAAGCCTGCGAACAGCGAGGCTGTAAACAGCAAGCCTGTGAGCAAGAGACCTGAAAAAAGGATGTGGACAAGGAT
>DNLQ01000258.1 GCA_003488415.1 Ruminococcus sp.
ACCTGCTGCTCCTGAGGCACCTGCTAAGCCCGAGCCTCCCAAGCCCCACGAAGGCGCACCTGTTCCCCCTGCTGCTCCCGAGACTGCTGAGTCTGTAGAGTCCGCTGAGACTGTTGCAGAGGACTGATCAGGGCTGCCGTCCGAGAATAGTAAACATCAGAGAGTTAAAGACCGGTGGTATCCGCTTCCACCGGTCTTTTTCCTTTTAGTAATATAACATTTTCGGTCTGATTTAAATATAACACTTTTATTATATTTCATCCGGCGCAATAGTGCAAGGCTTTTCTTGTGAAGCTGCCCTTTTGACTTGCGAACGGATACGTTTGAGCAATATTGTTCTAAAATGTATAGTTCACCCGAACCTTTGATATTTATATTTTATACTTGCTGTAATATTTTCAGCAGAAAGAAAGCAATTCTTTTGGATTATACGCATTGAAGAATATAAATCAACATATACTGGATGTTTTGTTGATTTGCTACAATTCTGCCGTTTTGGTATTGACTTTCCGTGCGCTGTAAGGTATAATAATAACATCAAGGAAAAACCAATGATGGATCAATAGTATCAATCCTATTACTTATAGTAAATTGTTCCGGAACACTATTCACTACAAAACTTATAGGGAATGCGACAGATCTCTGCTGCAATATACTTGCATTATTCTGTTATTTTCTTGATTTAACACAAAACGATCATAACATCTTTGTAACATTTTTTAATCATGTTCTAACACAATATTCAGGAGGATAATGACCATGAATTTCAAAAGGATCGCAGCAGGCGTTATGGCTGCTGCTGCAGTAATCACAGTATCAACACAGGCTATCGGAAGCGGCTCACCTCTCTTTGCTGATACAGCTATCACTGCTGAGGCTGCTATCAACGATATAGCTATTTATTATAGCGGTGACATCTACGCCTGCAACAATATCCAGTTCAAGCTCAACAAGACAACAAAGAAAGCTACTATCTACGGCAAGACACCTAAGAATCCCAGCGGCGGAAATGTAACACTCACGGATGTAGTTATCCCCGGACAGATAAGAGTACTGAGCGGCGATTACCAGGGTACATATGAGGTAGCTGCTGTCAATAACAGAGCATTCTACAATTCCGAGCTTACATCCATTGACCTCAGCAACTGCTATGCACTTACCGATATCAAGCAGGAAGCATTCAGAAGCTGTAAGAAGCTGAAGAGCGTAAAGCTCAACTCTTCTATAAGCGGCATCGCTTATGGTTCATTCCAGGATTGTACAGCCCTCAGCAGCTTTGACTTCAACGGAGCATACCGCCTCACAACCATCAATTCAAGCCTTTTCCTGCGTGATACTGCTCTGAAGAATATCAATATTCCTTACGGTGTAAGATGGATCAATAGCAGTGCTTTTAACAGCTCAGGACTTACAAGCATCAAGATCCCGAACAGCGTTACATCTATCGGTCTTTCTGCATTTGCCGGCTGCAAGTCTATGAAGAAGATCGATTTTGAGGCAGGCGGAAACGGAACACTTACACTTGACCGTTATGCGTTCGCTAATTGTACAGCTCTCAACGAGGTTCGCTTCAACCGCAGAGGCATCAAGGCTTACTCTTTAACATTCAACGGCTGCGGTGATTCCTTCAAGTCATACGGCTACGGCGCACAGGACTACACACAGTCTGTTGCAAAGGATCTCCTCGGCATCTGGGGACTCAAGTATGATGCAAAGGCTTCAGCAGCTAAGCAGAAGGAGTTCTTCAACAGCCTCCAGAAGAAGCTGAATGATTACATTACATACCAGGGACTTGAGGACTCTGAGGAAGGCTGTGCTGCAACAGTTATCAGCATCAGAAAGGGTACCTGCGGCGGCTTCGCAAGAGTATTCTATAACTTCTGCATCGCTGCCGGCGTTAACAAGAGCAACGTTCTCGTGGGCGGAGACAGACACTGCCACGCCTGGAACTATGTAAAGGTTGGCAATCTCTGGTACAACATTGATGCAACTAACGATGTAAATGTTTGCACAAAGAAGTATTATTCCGACTTCATGATCAGAAACTGGGGCGATCCCTCATACTATGAGGCTGCTTGCAAGAGAACTGTAAGACCTCACCACCCTGAGGATTTCATCGTTTGCATTGACGATGTACTCGGTTCTGATGATGCAAAGAACTTCAACAACATAAAGACTGACTTCTTTGATAAGCTCCTCAGTGAGGGTGCTGCAGGAAGCGTTCAGATAAGCGGTACAAGAGCATAATCGAATACCATCAGCCCGGACTTATGTCCGGGCTTTTTCTTGCTTTTATAAAGAAAGAGTGTTAAGATATACTTAGTATAAACCATGAGTTTCTTCGTCTAATAAGTAAAAGGAAACTATTCCGGAAAGGAGTTCCCTATATGGAAAACGGTGAAAGTAGCTACCGCCGTTTCCTTGCAGGTGACGACAACGGCATGGTGGAGCTTATCAGAGATTACAAGGACGGACTGATACTCTACCTTTGCAGCTTCACCGGTGACATTGATTCCGCAGAAGAATGCGTTCAGGATACATTTATAAGACTTGCCGTAAAGAAGCCGCATTTTGCAGGACGAAGCTCATTCCGTACCTGGCTGTACGCTATCGGCAGAAATATCGCCGTAGACTGGCTCAGGAGATCGAAGCGCCGGAAGCAAACTGCTCTGGAGGAGATCGCTGAGATCAGCGACGGAACCGACCTTGAATACAGCTATCTTGTCAGTGAGAGAAAAGTCACTCTCCACCGTGCTATGCGGAATCTGAAAAAAGAATACCAGCAGGTATTGTGGCTGACCTACTTTGAAGAGTTCACAGCAGCCGAAGCTGCTTCTGCAATGGGAAAGACAAGGAAGCAGACCGAGAACCTGCTGTATAATGCAAGGAAGGCACTTAAAACAGAACTTGAAAAGGAGGGCTTCAGCTATGATGAGTTATAAGGAAATGGCTGAAAATGTACTTGAAGCCCGTGACAGACACGAAGAGAAAAAGAGACGACGAAAGACTGTAATGCTCCGGTGCATACCGGCTGCGGCATTGATCTGCCTGGCAGTGATCATGAGTGCAGCTATCGTTAGGCGTCCTATGACCGAAATACCTCAGCCGCCTGACATCATAACAGAAACTGAACGTGCAGCTATTCCTGCCGGAGAG
Source organism: Ruminococcus sp. (assembly GCA_003488415.1). Classification (GTDB taxonomy): domain Bacteria; phylum Bacillota; class Clostridia; order Oscillospirales; family Ruminococcaceae; genus Ruminococcus. Next base: position 3,157 of record DNLQ01000258.1, read on the forward strand.
ACAGTCACTTCAGCGGCGGAAAAGACCTCTGAGCGCATAACAGAGCCGGAGTTCAGCACAGAAACTGCTCCGGAGACATCATATACCGGAACAAAGACGGAGACTGCTGAGAAATCTGCGCCGCCGGTCACTTCTGCACAAGAAAGCAGAGAGCGTGTCACTGCGGCTGCGGCAGATAACAGTGAAGCTGCTGGAACGGAAGCCGTATCTCAGACTGAGGCAATGACAGGTGTGCCATCGCCGGAGGAAGTTACTTCAATGCCTGTACAGACTTCGGCTGAAGCAGCATCCACGAAATCAGAAACAGAAGCAGCGGATCCTGCCGTTACTTCATCATCGGCTGCTGCGGCAACTCACTCTGCCGGACAGGCAGGCGGTGCAGCTGCTCCTGCTGTGGTACTGTGGGAGGATAAGCCGCCATATGAGCAGTACACCTACGGCAGGCTCGGAGATATACTTTATAAATCATGGATGTACAGTATTCCGGAGGATATGACCGGAGAGCTTCTCGGAAGTATGGAAATGGAAGGCTATGACTCCGAGAAGAACGTCATAAATAACTGTACTGCTTATGCCTACACTGTCAATGGCTATACTCCAGGTGAGGCAGCTGCGGTCAGATTCACAGAGGGCGGAGAGCTTTATTTCTACGCAGGTCCCGACAGGACTTCTGAAAGCGTTCAGAGTCTTATAAACGAACTGAGAAGACGAAAGGATGAGAAAAATGAAAACTAAGCGTATCATTTCATTAGCATCAGCTGTTATGCTGTCAGCACAGGCAGTCAGCATCCCTGTTTCAGCCGAAACATCATATCACAATGCAACGCTGACCGTAAATGTCTATGACAGCGAGACAGGAGAGCTTTTTAAAGGTGAGGGAAACTTTCTTATCGGAAGAGGAGAGTCTGTTGGTGAAGGTATGGGCGGCGGAGCTATGTACGGCAGCTGGTCACCTGCGAAGCAGAATCCCTATGTAACGGATATAGGCTACCAGGACGGATACCTGTTCCTTTTCTCTTTCAGCAATAAGGGAGAATACATGATCGACGAGAGCAGGTGCTCACCTGCGTTCACTCTTGACAACTGCACCGAGAAGGAGATAGACCTCTACCTTACCGGTACAAATAACACCATCTCTCAGCCTGTATCCGATGATATCACTGAGATACCCGACAAGTCAGAGATCACATTTGATGATCTGCTTGCCATGTCTGACGATGAGCTGAAAGCCTTCTGCGAGAAGAACGGACTTGAATACAGACCGACAGTTGCCGGATACGGAAGCCGTGGAATGGAACTTATGCTCACTCCCGATGACTACAAGCTCACTGACGAGATAACTGTCAGCCCTGTGCTTGAAGAGCTGGGCAGAGGCGGCGTGAACGATTATGATATCAGCCGTATGGTATCTGATCTGAACTTTCCGGAGGAATACTACAACGTCTATCCCGGAACAGTTTCCTTTGAGAACTATGCTGAGTGCGTCGAGGAGGAGAACGGTGAGATACACGATATGTTCTACAAGCTGGCTGCTGTAGGAGTAACAGTCAGTGCAGGAGCCGAGGAGAAGTACCCCATGGAGCGGCTTCTTGTGCTGATACCGGTATGGGCTGGCATGAACAGGAATTATCGCCATTTCCGCATCCCTCAGATGGGCGGAGTCATTGCAGCGCAGACTTCTGAGTCCGTGAAAGGCGATGCCAATACTGACGGAAAGATAAATGTTTCCGATGCAGTCGCAGTACTCCAGTACATCTCCAATTCAGAAAAATACCCGCTGACACCAGAAGGCATTGAGAATGCCGATTGTGACGGCGATCCCGGAGTTACCGGCAGCGATGCCCTGGCAATACAGAGAATTGATGCAGGACTTGAGTCTGAGCCGGTGCAGCAGGAAAAAACTGTTGAATCTGCGCAGCTTCTGGAGGTCGAAGAAATCCCTATGAGCCTTCCGGACGGGAGCCGTAACTGGAGCGGCAGCATATTGACCTCTGCACAGGAGCTTGATGAGTATATCAATGCAAAAGAGTATTATCCGGTCCTTTCAGAGTCAGTAAGCGATGATCTCTTTACAGACAAGGCAGTCATTGTGATTTATTCCCGTGAAGGTTCAGGCAGCCAATACTCTGTTATCAGTAATATGGCAGTATCCGGCAGCACACTTAATGTATCCACTGTTACAAGAATGCCGGAGGTAGTGACCTGTGATATTGTTGTAAGGAGATACATCTACTCAGTTCCGTTGAGTGAAGTAGAGGGGATAAGCGGTATTTCCTTCACAGATTCATTCTCCTGCGAAAAAGATGACAGGCTTGGAGATGAGATACGACAATGGTTCAGGGAATGGCTCGATGAACAGATGAAGTGAATATCACACAAAGGGCGCACAGTGGTGCGCCCTTTTCGATTCAGGTATAATATGATTCTATAAGTAATGATAATCCTTTCGTATTGGACAAAAACCTATAGGTATGGTATGATTAGTTCATAAAGTAAAACAGGAGTGAGAAAATGAAAGAGATAAGAGAGATCATTTATCCGGAGCGAATGCGATGTTGCTGATCCATTCCACGTAAAACTGTAATATTGATAAATATGAAAGGTGATAAATATGAATAACAAGGTAAAGATCATTTCCGTGCTTGCAGCAGTTTCACTGCTCACAGGCTGCGGTGCATTAAATACTCAGGGTACTGAGAAGAGCTCAGAAGTAGCGGCAGAGGTAAGCGTATCCGGAAACGCAGAGGAAACAAAGGATTGCTGTGAGGGCGATGACAAGGGCTGCTGTTCAGAGCCGGCAGATTGCTGCGGCGATTCAGCAGAGGCGGTTTTGAACTCAGGTGAAAAGTTCAGTCCGGAAAAGGCTGACATCAACATCGGCTACCTCAACTCCACAGCTCATCTTCT
>DNLQ01000005.1 GCA_003488415.1 Ruminococcus sp.
CTGCCTTTCTGCAATTTCTAAGCTATCACATATTATACCACAGTTCGCCGGGATTGGCAACATCTGCGGAAGAAATAGTGAACGCAGCACAAAGAAGGCGTGATACATACAGGAAAACCGGTGCAGGATACAGCAGAATATTACAATCCAGTAAAATGTCTTGTCAGAACAAAAAAATTGTGTTATAATAGATTCGTTTGATAAACCACTATCATACATGGAGGATTAAAAATGAAAAAGTTTACATCTGTTATAACACTTTTAGCATTTCTTACAGCCATGACAGGCTGTGTAAAGACTGAGGACGGACAGCCTTCCGCCAATACCGAAGCTACCGCAGCAGTAACTGAGGCAACGGAGGCTGAGACAGAAGCTGCTGAGACAACAGAGGCTGCAACTGAGGAGACTACAGAGGGAACCACCTCTGCGGATGCCACCGAGCCTGAGAAGGATGAGACAGAGTACTTCCCTGTTGACGGCAACACTATGGGGCTTACAGGTCTCACAGCTGACAGACTGGAGGACGATTGGTTCTACAACGGCAACGAGAAGGGCGCTAAACTGACGATATACGATACAGACGCTGTAAGCGGCAAGTTCACTTCTGCCGAGCGCTCCGGCAAGACTGTCACTGGCAGCTTTGCGCTGGAGTATTCTCTCGGTGATGACGGCGAGACAAGGACATACCGCTACAACTTCTACGACAGCGACGGAAATCTCTGGAACAGCTTTGAGATACCCCAGGAGGAAGATACGGATACTCTCCGTTCTCCCAAGAACGGTACTTCCTTCAAGCGTGCAGGTAACGAGACTGAGGAGCCCACAGAGGACACTACAGAGGAAGCGACCAAGGAAGCTGATGCTGAGGCTGGCGAGGGACTTTCAAAGTATGTCGGCATATGGGATTACAACGGAGTGGGCATTGAGATAACTGCTACCGGCTCAGACACCTGCGACGTGAAGATCACAGGATCCGATCCCAGCTATACATGGACTTATCCCTGCCAGTACTACGAAGCCGGGGACAGCTCCATAGAGCAGATATTCTGCGACGGTGCAGGCACAAAGGCTTACACCTACTATGACGAGAACGGCGAAGCACAGTCAGAGATATTCTACACTGACGGTACAGCCGGCTTCAATATCAACGACTACGGCTATCTGGTAATGTTCACAGATAACTACGACTTCAGTGCAGACTGGGGCTTTGAGAAGATAAACTGATGATACCGCTGACGCACCGGAAATATCCGGTGCGTTTTTTATGTGTACAGGAAAAGGACTGCCCGAAGGCAGTCCTTTTTATTATATATGGTGATTTGTCGATCACATATGAGCTGTGTCGTAATCGCCGAAGCCGTAGAAGTAAGTAATATCCTTGTATCTGTCAGGGTTGGAGAATACCTTCATTATAGCTGTAGCATCAGCGTCAGTAACCCAGCCGTCGCCGTTGATGTCTGAAGCGAGCAGAGCGCTGAGTATCTGAGACTCGGTGTATGCACCGTTGGAGTACAGTGTATTGTCGATGCCTGCGCTCATTACCTCGCCGATATAAAGAGCCTTGGTGTATCTGGGGATATCATTGCAGTCAAGGTAGAAAGGTCTGTTCTGACCAGTAGCCTCGTTCATGATAGCAGTTACCTGAGCCTCTGTGTATTTCTGACCGTAAGTGTTTACCAGCTGCTGGATGCAGCTTGCATCGCCTACTGATATGCCGTTGCCGTAGCCGAGGCACTTTGTAGTATCGCCGACTCTTACAGTCTGTACGCTTACCTGGCTCATTGTCTGGTTAATAGCGTTCTTCTTAACGATACCGTTTACATAGGGATTGGAGCCTGTGTATGTGTAAGTTACAGAAGCGATGATGCCCTTCTTGTCGAGGCTGCCCTCTGCGGGATCAAAGTTGAAGTTTACCTTGTTTGATGTTACAGAGCTGTTGTTGCCGATGATAGAACCGGCGATAGTTCCTCGTCTGATGCTGCCTGCATAGTGGAAGGCTGCGTTATAGTCAGGGTTGGAGTAGCAGTTGTTTGCTGCTGAGATAACATTCATGTTGTAGAATCTGTTGCTGAGAGTGAGACGTGATGTGTTGTCCAGTGACTCATCTGTGTTGGAGAGGTAGTAGGTTCTGTTTGTTGAGTACTGTGTGAAGCTGCCTGCTGCGTTTGAAGTAAGAGCGCCAGCCATAGGAACTGCTGCCATTACTGATGCTGAGATAGCTGCTGCGATAGCCTTGATAGACTTCTTCATTTAAATGTCCTCCTGTATATATTAGTGAAAATAGTGTTAGAACAGAGTGGAAGGAAAGATCGGAGTTATATAGTAAAACTGTAATCAAATTGCTATATTACGCATTGTTATAATATGCTTTCTGCTGATCGCTCCCTTCTTGATCCCTGTGATCGTAGTATAACATATTTCCAAATGAAAGTCAATAGTGTTTTGTGTAGTTTGTGAGTGTTGTATAATGATACGGGAATGATGTAGAGAAATAAGAATCTGTTAAGAAAATATATTTATCATATCTGTGAATACTTTTTGTATATATAATTCTAATGATATTATAAATTGGTGCAATAAATTGTTATTATATTGCACTAACATAATGTTTACAAGTAAATCCTGTGCCTTCACAATATGATCCTTGATTCTGAGCGCAGGAAGTGATATAATGATCGGTTAGGAATCTGTACAGATGCTGCCGGGGACGATGCCGGATAGCTGCGTTGTGCATTATCACTGTTTTTTGAGTTTATCTTTGTACATTCCACCCAATGACACGAAAAGGGCGCCCTGAGGCGTCCTTTATGTTTATCATTATTGCTTTCAGTTCTCTGCAAGTGCCTTCTGTACTGCACGGTCACGGCGCTCCTTTGCACGGATGCTCTTTCTCACCTTGCGGAAAACAAGTCCGAGGATGATCTCGAAGAGACCTGTGATACCGGCAAAAGCTGCGAACGGAAGCAGTACGGAAGCGGTGACGTAGTATTCAAACCAGCCTGTTATGACGTATATCAGGGCAGCTCCGACGGAGACTGCTGCGGCGCACACCAGCACGATGATGCCGCTCCAGAAGAATATAGCTCCGTATGCACCGGTGATGTGCTTTGCACGGCGGTCAACCACAACAACTATCCATATCAGCAGCACCAGTGTCAGTGCCAGGAGTATTCCGAGGGTTATGTAGGAGAATATAAAACTGATGTTCTGAAGTCCGAATCCTGCCGAATTGGAGAGACCGCTGACTGAGATGTCCTCGCAGAAGTTTTCCTTTTCGATGTTTTTCCGCATGGTGTTGTAATCGGCAGTCTGGAGACTGTAACCGAAGCATTCCTCGGAGACATCTGAGTTCTCCTCAAAGAAGCCGATTATCTCGCTTACGCTCACTGAGGGATCCTGTTCGCTCCCGCCGATGATACAGTCAACGTATCCGGCAGCCTTGTCTCCGACGAAGGAGAGGAAATTGGTCTTTGTCATAAAATCACGGAAGGCGAAGCGGTCTGCCTTACCGTGGGTTATGTCATCAAAGCCCAGTCCCTTGTACATATTGTCCGAAAGGGATTCACCGTCGAAGTCGGCACCCAGTACGTTATCGGGTACCATTTTCTCTATCCGTCTGCGGACAAGACTTCCCGTAACTCCGAGCTTCACGCACAGTGCAAGGCTGAGAAGTGTAAGGACTGCCACGGCAAGTACTGACACGAAGCCTGCAAGGATGATCTTCCCGGCGCCCACTTTTGACGGAGCCTTTTCCGCAGGCACGGGTTCAGGCTCGGGTACCGGTTCGGGCTGCGGGGAATAAGGAATGCCGCCGTACTGAGCATTGTAATCGGACGGAGCGAAGCCGTCGTCATCTGCCGGACTATATCCCCCCTGAGTCCCGTAGGGCTGCTGAGACGAGCTGTAATCCGGAGCGTAAGCAGCCATTATGCTGCCGGCGTTCTCCTTTTCGGACGCACCGTAGGCAGTTGCCGGATCGTAGGGTGCTGCCGGTCCCGGCTCCTTTGGTGCCGGCTTTTCCTCTGCCTCCGGGACAGGATCCGCTGCTTCGGACAGTGCCGGAGCGTCCTCTTTCGCAAGGGCATCCGGTACATTCAGCTCCGGCTGTCTGGCACCGCACTCCGCACAGAATCTTGAATCGTCGTCAATGGTCTTGCCGCATGAAACACAAATCATGTAGAAACCTCCCTGAATATCGAATTTTTCCCTTTATATCCACATTCTTTGCCGATAATGATATTATACACCACTTTGCGGAGCTTGTCAAATGAATTTTCATCAAAGATCAAAGAAAAAAACACATCTCCTGCCTTATGTGAAGATGCGGATGTATCCGGGGCATAAAACGCTCACAGCCCCGGCTGTTGCCGGGGCTGGAGCATAGGAGATATTTATGAGTAAACGATGAAGTTGTCTGTGTCATGGAGTCTGCTGCGGTGTTTCGGTTTATTTCTCTTTCTGTAACTATTGTATCATATCCGGCACGATATTGCAATAACAGGAAGTTCTCAGTATGGATACGATATGGAAACAGAGAACGGTGAAGTTTATTACATAAATGAATGTAAAGGTTACACATCAGAGACAGTTTATCTCAGGCAGCATATAATAGGATAGACCTGAGAATAAAAGAGACATACCTGACAATAATAAGACCGTAAGACATCTGTATAATACCATAGGAGACGATATCATGTCAGTAAAACGAGGAGAGATATACTATGCCGACCTGAGCCCGGTGGTAGGTTCTGAGCAGGGCGGGGTAAGACCGGTACTTATCGTGCAGAACGACGTGGGCAACCGACACAGCCCCACAGTGATCGCAGCCGCTATCACGAGCCAGAAGGACAAGAATCCCCTGCCTACGCACATAGAAGTCCGGGCGGACACCTGCGGACTGTCACGGGACAGTATAGTCCTGCTTGAACAGATACGCACCATAGACAAGCGCCGCCTTAAAGACAAAATGGGAGAGCTTGACCTGAGTGCCATGGACAAGGTGAATACTGCCCTTTCCATCAGCTTCGGACTGGAGCTGTGATAAAAGTATCCGTAAATGGGAGCCTTGCAGGGCTCCCTTTTTGCCGTGAATGATACCGCCGGAGCAATTCACCTGAGCAGCAGGGGAACTTATTGACAAACAGTCCTGTATGGTGATATAATATATAATGTAAAAATGTGCGCTGCGGCGCAGGATAAAGGAGATTTTTAACATGAGCGGAAACTACAGCAGCTACGAAAGCCCCTTCTGCACACGATATGCAAGCGAGGAGATGCAGTACATATTCTCTGCCGATAAGAAATTCACCACCTGGAGAAAGCTCTGGGTAGCACTGGCAAGGGCAGAAATGAAGCTCGGACTTCCCGTGACTCAGGCACAGGTGGATCAGCTCGAAGCCCACATCAATGACATTGACTACGACATGGCGGCAGAGCGTGAGAAGAAGGTGCGCCATGACGTTATGGCTCATGT
>DNLQ01000260.1 GCA_003488415.1 Ruminococcus sp.
TTGAACTCCGGCTTTGACAGCATACATACAGCACCTGCCTGAGCCAGCATCTCCACCATCAGCACACCGGGAGTAACCGGATAACCCGGGAAGTGACCTTTGAACCAGAAGTCGTCCTCCCTGATGTACTTGCGGGCGTGTACCTTTACGCCTACCTCCATATCAACGATCTCGTCGATGAGGAGGAAGGGATCACGGTGAGGGATGATCTCCATGATCTGTTCTTTATTCATAAGTATATCAGCCATAGCTGTTACCTCCGTTATAAACTTTCCATTTCGTTATTCTGTCCGCTCCGTTCCTTGATACCGTTTATCAGTCCGGCTTTCATGAAGCCTCCGTCAGTCACCTCAACTGTCCTGAAATCAGGGTAAAGCTCAGCTTCTGTAAGCTCTCTGCGGCGTTTTTCCTCAGATACAGCGAATACTGCCATCAGCACCGCATACGGCAGGGTGAATATGCTTATCAGCAGCGGCAGTACTGCAAGCGCTGCTGAAACAGCCAGCTTGTGCTTATCTCCGTCAGGAGCATAGATTATCACTGCCAGCAGAAACACAACAGCCGCTGCCACGGAGAGTACCGTATTGATATGCAGCGTGACATGGATAAGGAAGCACCCCAGCACTACTGCAAGTGCTATTGCTTCTCCTGCAAGACTTATCTTTAACTGCTTTCCCAATACTGCGGCGCCTTTGACGACCGGTTCCTTCCACCTGAAGGTGAAATAGCTGTTGTAGAAGTATCTCAAACCGATAAAAACCGCCCCCAGAGCTGACACCAGTACGGCTGCCATTCCTGCTGCCGGCTCAATGGTGCTGCTGAGACCTGCGATCATACTGATGATCCCTGTGACAAGTGCGATGATACTTGCAGTCATATACATCTCAGAATACATTTTCCACTTTCCCAGTTTTGCGTGACCTTCAGCAGCGAGTCTGTTGTACTCCTCAGCCTCGGCTGCGGCAGCAGCATTTCCGGGAACTATACGTCCGGAAGCTATGACCTCCGGAGTGATATATTTCCACTCTTTCTTCATTTCCTGTTCTCCCCGGCTGCAAGTGATACATCATTGTCGCAGAGAAGACCGCTGTCGTTCTCCGGCTTTATACGGTATTTGTCGAAGGGATTGACCTCCGGAGGCTCCTCCTTGTATTCAAGATCCTCCGATCTGCCGGCATCCCTGCTGTCCTTCATCTCTCCTTCTTCAAGAGCGTCAAGGTCAGCGGGGAAGGTCAGGTGGAGCTGAGGAAAAGCAGGATATCCCGGTTCAAAGCGGATACTCCTGTCCAGCTTGTCCATGAAGAACATAAGAACAGTATTTGCAATGACAGCGATAATGTTCACATAGCTTGCCGGGAACAGCAGCATGGAATATGCCAGACACTTCTTCCAGCTATAGTCCTTCTTATAAAGGAAGAAGAAGCAGAACAGTGCCGCATAGGTAAGAGTAAAAAGCAGACACAGCCTGACGGCTGCACTCCTGCTTTCCATATGTCCCAGCAGGCTGGATCTGCCGCTGATGCCTGACATTCCGAAGGGAACGACAACAAGGTCAGTGAAGATCATTGCGACAGCTTCCTTGCGGAATCTGTAACGTCTGCGCTGCATCTCCAGCATATAGGCATTGAACTCCTGTGCCTCCCTGTACACATCGGAAGAAGTGACAGCAAGGTGACATTCATCCAGGACATCCTGATCAATGTATTTCAGCTCTGAGAGATCCATGACACATTCCTCTTACCTGATTATCATTATAGGCTGATCGTACTCCACAGCCTGACCGTCGGAGACAAGAAGTCTGTCAACAACGCCGTCGAAGTCTGACTGTATCTCGTTCATCAGCTTCATGGACTCGATTATCATGATAACGTCGCCCTTCTTCACCTTATCTCCCACCTTGACGAAGGGGGGCTTGTCAGGTGCAGGGGACTGATAGTAAGTTCCTACGATAGGAGATTTAACGATATTCCCTCCTGATGCCTCGGGCTTTTCAGCCGGTGCGGAAGTCTGCGGAGGTGCAGGAACACCGGCAGGCATGGGCGCAGGCATCATTGCCGGCGGCGGAGGTAAGGGAAGCGGTTTTCTGCCCTTGACAGTTACTGTCTTGTTACCGTTTGTGACTGTGATCTCGGAAAGCTCTCTGTCGTTCACGATGTCTGCCAGTTTTTCGATGATCTTAACGTCGATCATATCAAAGATCTCGCTCATGTTGTTACCTCCTTAATCTGTGACCTTTCTGAAGCAGAGTGTAGCGTTATGGCCGCCGAAGCCCAGAGAATTGGACAGTACAGCCCTGACCTCTCCGCTGATGTTGCCGTTCACGCAGTAATCCAGGTCGCATTCCTCGTCGGGCACCTTGTATCCGACTGTTGCATGGATGAAGCCCTCCTGTATGGACTTGGCGCATACCACAGCTTCTACGGCACCGGCAGCACCCAGAAGATGACCGATCATGGACTTGGTGGAGCTTATCTTCACCTTATATGCGTCCTCACCGAAGGCGAGCTTCACAGCGGCAGTCTCGTACTTGTCGTTGAGACCGGTGGAAGTACCATGAGCGTTGATGTAGTCGATATCCGAAGGCTTCAGACCTGCTTCCTCCATTGCCAGGGACATACCCTTTCCGGCAGCTTCTCCGGAGGGCATAGGTGAAGTCATATGGTATCCGTCGCAGGTAGCGCCGTAACCGGCGATCTCTGCGTATATCTTAGCGCCTCTTGCCTTTGCGTGTTCGTATTCCTCAAGAATGAGTATACCGCTGCCCTCGCCGAGTACGAATCCGCTTCTCTCCTTGTCGAAGGGGACTGAGCAGCGCTCTAAGTCGCCGGACTTTGTGAGAGCCTTCATATTTGCGAAAGCGCCGTAGGTGAACTCCTCACGGGTGGACTCTGTGCCGCCTGCGATACAAACATCCAGGTAGCCGTCCTTTATCTTGCGGAAAGCCTCTCCGATAGAGTGAGTACCGGAGGCGCAGGCTGTGGTGACGTCGAAGTTAGCACCACGGAAGCCTGTCTTCATGGAGATAGTTCCGGCAGCCATATTGCATATCATCATAGGTACATAGAAGGCGGATATTCTTCCGGGGCCTTTCTCCAGATACTTGCTGTGTTCATTCAGTGTAAGGTCGATGCCGCCGATACCGCTTCCCACGATAACTCCGGCACGGTAGGGATCAATGTCGGAGAAATCCGTACCTGCATCTTCAAGAGCCTCATGTGCGGCAGCTACGGCAAACTTTGTAAAGCCGTCCATGCGTCTTGCTTCCTTTTTGTCGAAGCAGCCGGGGACGTCATAGTATGCAGTTTCGTCGAAGTCACGGACGATGCCGCCTATCTTGACTCCTGTAGCTTCGCTGTCAAATCTGTCGATGAAGGAGAATCCAAGTCTGTTAGCCTTTATACCCTCCCAGAACTTATCAACTCCGGTGCCAAGGGGAGTAACGGCTCCCATACCGGTTATAACAACTCGTTTGCTCATATATAAATCCTTTCTTAATCAGACTGTAAGCCCGGCTCACATTGAGAGACCGCCGGAGATCTCGATCACCTGTCCGGTAACGTAGCTTGCGTCCTCGGAGAGGAGGAAGGATACAACAGAAGCGATCTCCTCCGGCTCGCCGTATCTGCGGAGAGCAACAGACTCTATCATCTTCGCCTTCAGTTCATCGGAAAGCACATCGGTCATAGGTGTGCGGATAAGTCCGGGAGCAACAGCGTTGCAGGTGATGCTGCGTGAGCCGAACTCCTTTGCCACGCTCTTGGTCATACCGATGATGGCAGCCTTTGAGGCGGAGTAGTTCACCTGACCGGGATTTCCGTAAAGTCCTGCCACTGATGAAACGTTCACGATCCTTCCGTGACGCTGCTTCATCATAACAGAAGTGACCAGCTTCATCATATTGTAAACGCTTTTCTGGTTGACTGCGATAACGGCATCGTAGTCCTCCTCCTTCATGCGTGCGAGCAGGGTATCCTTTGTGATACCGGCGTTGTTGACGAGTCCGTCGATGCTTCCGAAGTCTGCCTTCACAGCCTTGACCATAGCCTCACAGTCAGCGTACTTGGATACGTCTGCGGCATAGCACTCAGCCCTGACGCCGAGAGCCTTGCACTCCTCTGCTACTGCTATTGCCTTTTCCTTATCGGAGTCGCTGGGATAGTGATTGATAACGACGTCCCAGCCGTCCTTTGCGAGTCTCTTTGCGATACAGGCGCCAATTCCCTGAGAAGCGCCGGTCACGATTACTGCTGCCATAATAATTACCTCCGTATATATTTACAGCAAACGGCAGGACACCTGACGTTTGCTATTTACCGTTTCTCACGCAGCAAACGCAGGTTTGCGGACGTGTGAGCCGATAGGATCATATATTCCAGTCAGCGCCGGATCACTTCCGGCACTGACTATATATCTTTCTCAAAAACAAGATCGTACTCCATGCCGGTCATACTCACATACACCGGTACAGTACCCTTGAACACATATCCCGAAGCCGCCTGTTCATCTATGATCTCCCGGGGACTCTTACTGCCTCGCTTTCCGCCTGAGCGGTATCGCATCGAGATTAATCCCCTGCGTATCCTCACATATCTGTATTTTTTCACTCTGTTCTTCCGAGAAGGATCTCAGCTCCGTCATTGATCTCCCTGACTATCTCAGCACAGGGCTTGATCTCGTTTACCATGCCTGCGATAGCGCCGCAGAGGAAGGAGCCTGAATCCACATTGCCATCAACAACAGCCCTGCGGAGCGCACCGAGAGTCAGCTCCTCAAACTCGTCGGGAGTGAGAGTGCCGTTCTTTTCTCCGTCAGCCAGCTTCTTTGCGAACTTTGTCTTTACTCCCCGGCAGGGATGACCTGTATAGCGGCCTGTAACGATGCTGTCCGTATCCTTCGCCTTGATGACCAGTTCCTTGAAGGTGGGGTGTATCTGAGCCTCCTCTGAAGCCAGGAATCGTGTACCTATCTGCACTCCTTCTGCTCCCAGCATGAATGCAGCCGCCATACCTCTGCCGTCAGCGATTCCTCCGGCAGCGATAACAGGTATATCGAGAGTGTCAGCCACCTGGGGGACGAGACACATGGTAGTGATTTCGCCGATGTGTCCGCCTGACTCTGTTCCCTCAGCCACTACAGCATCAGCTCCTGCACGCTCCATGCGCTTTGCAAGGGCAACGGAGGGGATAACGGGTATCACTTTTATACCGGCATTCTTCCATGCCTCCATAAACTTTCCGGGGTTGCCTGCTCCGGTAGTTACCACCTTAACGCCCTCGTCGATGACGAGCTGAGCCAGGTCGTCGGCATTGGGGCTCATCAGCATGATGTTCACGCCGAAAGGCTTTCCGCCGACAGCGTCCCTGCACTGGCGTATCTGGTCACGCAGATAGTCGATAGGAGCGTTTCCTCCTGCGATAAGCCCAACACCGCCTGCATTGGAAACGGCAGCAGCAAGGGTATGCTCTGCAACCCATGCCATACCGCCCTGGATGATGGGGTATTCACAGCCTAAGAGTTTTGTAATGCGGGTTTTCATGTTGTAACTCCTTTCAAAGATCAGTATTCGATTATAACGCTTCCGCTGGTAAGTCCTGCGCCGAAGCCGATGAGCGCAATTTTCTGCCCGCGCTTTATCATGTCCTTTTCAAGAGCCTCGTTCAGTGCAAGGGGGATGGAGGCGCTTGAAGTATTACCGTTGTGGTCGAGGGTGATGATGAACCTGTCCATATCCACTCCCAGCTTCTTTGCGGCAGTCTCTATTATGCGGACATTTGCCTGATGAGGGATGAACCAGTCTATGTCGTCCCTGGTCACGCCTATCTTCCCGGCAGCCTTCTCAAATGCTGCCGGCAGAGCCTTTGTAGCGAATTTATAGACCTCCCTGCCGTCCTGATAGAGCTTGTGCATCGGCTTATCGGTGAAGCCGTCGCTGAAATCTTTCTCCGCAGCGACCTCCGGAGCAACACTTAGATTCCTTGCACACAGGAGGTGAGCTCCGCTGCCGTCAGAGGAAAGGAAGGAGGAGAACAGCTTGTCTGAGCGTTCCAGTACAACAGCCGCAGCACCGTCACCGAAGAGGATGCAGGTAGTGCGGTCGGTGAAGTCGATGAATCTTGAAAGAGCCTCGGCAGCCACTACCAGTACATACTTCATTGAGCTGTCAGTCTCCAGAAAGCGTCTTGCGGTATCAAGAGCGTACACAAAGCCTGAGCAGGCAGCGTTCATGTCGAATGCCGCAGCATTGTATGCACCTGTCTCACGCTGTATGATGCTTGACAGACTCGGAGTGAGGAAATCCGGGGTAACGCTGGTGGTGATGATAAGCCCCACGTCCTCCGGGGATATACCGGCTCTTTCCAAAGCCTGCTTTGCAGCGGCAGCGCCCATGTACCACACAGGCTCCCAGCCCGCCATAGGTCTCTCGCATATGCCTGTCCTTGTACGGATCCATTCATCGTTTGTGTCAACAAATCGTCTGAAGTCGTCATTGGTCAGTTTCTGCTCCGGAAGGTAGCTTCCTGTACCAAGAATATTTATTCCCATCTGGATCTCCTTTTAATGAAAAATAAAAAAACAGTTGTAAAACCTGAAAATATGTGTTATATTATTATTGTACACCTTATCGATGCACAATAATACATTATCTATTATAAATCAAAATCGGATAATTTGCAACGCTATTTTATTTCTTTGATCCGGCACTTTTCAAAACTCGTCATTATAAACAAATATCATTGTCGAAAAACAGGATAATTCTGTCAGGATCACAGAGGGTGTACATAAAAAAGAAAGGATGATATATCACTATGACTATTGCACTTTTTTCCGGTCAGGGCTCACAGTATCCCGGCATGGGCAAGGACATCATCGAGTCTGAGCCGGAGCTTGGCGCAGTTTACGATATCGGCTCGGAGATACTGGGCAGAGATCTTCGTGCCATCTCCTTCGACAGCTCCGCAGAGGAACTTGCAGCTACCGTGAACGCTCAGCCGGCTGTGTTGACTGCCTCTATTGTTTGTCTGCTGGCTGCCCACAGAAAGGGCTTCAGGTATCAGGCGGTCGCAGGTCACTCACTGGGCGAGTACGCCGCACTGTACGCTGCCGGCATCCTTACACTGGAGGATGTATTCCGTGTCATAAAGGCAAGGTGTGAGGCTATGGACCAGGCTGCCCGTGAGCATAAGGGCACTATGGCTGCCGTAATGAAGGTAGAGCCGGCACAGGTGGACGAGGTATGCCGCAAGTCAAAGCACTATGCAGCGGCAGTGAACTTCAACTCTCCCCAGCAGACTGTCATCGCCGGCACTCCAGAGGGCATCGCTGAGGTCAGCGAGGTTTTCAAGGAGATGAAGGCAAAGGTGGTGCCGCTGAAGGTGGCAGGTGCGTTCCACTCAAAGCTGATGAAGTCTGCCGAGGACAGATTCCGTGAGGCTGTAAAGAACATCAATTTCCGTCAGCCGGCGGCAGGGATAAAGTTCTATTCCAATGTCACAGGCAAGGAGTTCACTGATTATTCCCACTTCCCCTCACTGATGTCAAAGCACATCACCTCTCCGGTACTCTTCACCTCCGAGCTGGACGCTATAAGCAAGGACGGCTTCGATACCTTTGTGGAGTTCGGTCCCGGAAAGACACTGACAGGACTTGTAAAAAGGGCACTCAAGAATGTGACAGCTTACAATATTGAAAATGCTGAAACTCTTGCCGGAGCTTCATTCTGAGGTGAATCAAAATGAAAAAATTTGCACTTATCGGACATCCCATCGGGCATTCCATGTCTCCGCTGATACACAGAAAGCTCTTTGCACTCAGCGGTATGGATGACTGTACATACGAGCTTATCGACATTGCGCCTGACGACATACCTGCCAGCGGAGAGCTTATCCGCTCCCATACAGGAATGAATGTCACCATCCCTCACAAGCAGTCTGTCATTGCCCTTATGGACGAGCTGGACGAGACTGCAAAGCGCTACAACTCCGTGAACTGCATAAGCTGCCGTGACGGAAAGCTGACCGGATACAATACCGACTGCACAGGCTTCCTGCTCTCTGCGGCTTCTCTCCCGCTGGACGGAAAGGTGCTGCTTGCAGGCTGCGGCGGAGTGGGCAGGATGATGGCTATAGAGACCGCCCTCCACGGCGGAAGGCTCACTATCGGCATAATCCCCCAGGACAGACCTCTTGCGGAAAAGGCAAGGGCTGAGATACTGGATATGTGTCCGGGAGCATCCGTGGACATCGCACAGATATCCGAGCTTGACGGCGATTTCGACCTTATGATAAACGCTACTCCCGTGGGTATGTACCCTAAGACCGAAGCCTGCGTGATACCTGATGAAGTCATCGGACGCTGCGGCTCCTTCTTTGACGCAGTGTACAATCCCACCGATACCCTTCTTCTAAGGAAGGCGAAGGAGCTTGGGAAAACAGGCATCGGCGGTGCGGCAATGCTGGTATACCAGGCAGTAAAGGCTCACGAGATATGGTACGGCGGAAAATTCTCAGCTCAGGACATCGCTCCTATCATAGGCGATGTGGAAAAGGCTGTTGCCGGAATGAACAAGTGATGGGTGATAGTATGACTGTATTCTTATGCGGCTTCATGGGCTGCGGAAAATCTACCTCCGGAAAACTGGCAGCAAAAAAGCTGGGATGCAGCTTCTGTGATACCGACGACCTTATCGTCGAGGACCAGGGAATGACAATACCGGAGATATTCGCTCAGAAGGGCGAGCCTTACTTCCGTGAGGTCGAGGCAAGGATAGTAAAGGAAGTATGCGGAAAGCCGGCAGTTGTCGCCTGCGGAGGCGGCGCCATGCTTAACCCGGATACTGCTGCGGCAGCGGCTGCTGCCGGTATCATCATATTCCTCGATGCCGATTTTGATACCTGCTATGAGCGCATCTCAGGTGACTCCAACCGCCCCATAGCCGCTTCATCGACTCGTGAGGAGCTGCTGGAGCGCTTCAATACACGCCGGGAGCTTTACCGGAAACACTCGACCGTTACAGTGGACTGCACCGGCAGTCCCATGGAAACCGCCCTGCGTATTGCGGAAGCAGCCAGGACACACCGATAACAAGGAGTTACTATGCTTATCTATAATGCAAAGTTGATAACTATGGATGCTTCCGGCGTCATTGAGAACGGCTGGATAAGCACCCAGGACGGCAAAATAACGGCTGTAGGCTCGGGTATTCCGGAGCATATCCCCGGGGACGCCCTGAACGCCCAGGGAGGTACCGTTCTCCCCGGCTTCATCGACGCCCATACCCACCTCGGCATTATTGAGGACGGTCTCGGCTTCGAGGGCGATGACTGCAACGAGACCAATGATCCCTTCATGCCGCAGCTCCGGGCTATAGACGGAACAAATCCCTTTGACCGCTGCTTTGAGGAGGCAAGGATGAGAGGCATAACCTCTGCCGCCATAAGTCCCGGCAGCGCAAATCCCTGCGGCGGTGAGATATGTGTGCTCAAGACAGCCGGACGCCGTGCAGACGATATGCTGATAAGCGCCTGCGGAGTGAAGTTCGCGCTGGGAGAGAACCCCAAGCATGAATACAACGACCGTGGTGAGCTGCCACGCACCCGTATGGGTACTGCCGCAGTTATTCGTGAGGGACTCCACAAGGCTCGCCGCTACGCACATGATATGGACAGCTACTACTCCGACAACGAGGACTGTCAGCCGCCGGAGTACGATATCAAGAGTGAGGCTCTCCTGCGCCTCCTTGACAGGAAGCAGAAAGCCTTCTTCCACTGCCACCGTGCAGACGATATATGTACCGCACTCCGCATCGCAAAGGAGTTCTCCCTCGATCCAGTCATCATACACGGTACGGAAGGGTACCTTATAGCGGATATACTGGCTAAGGAGGAGGTTCCGGTGATATGCGGCCCTGTACTCTGTGACCGCTGCAAGCCGGAAATGCGTGAGCTGGAGCTGAAGAACGCCTGTGAGCTTATAAGCGCCGGAGTAAAGACCGCTATATGCACTGACCATACCGTTACTCCCATACAGTACCTTCCCGTATCTGCAAAGGCTGCCGTAAAGGGCGGTCTCTCACAGGACGAGGCGCTGCGTGCGCTTACCATTGCTCCTGCTGAGATACTGGGAACTGATGATACAACAGGCAGCCTGACTGCCGGAAAGGACGCTGATCTCCAGCTGTACCGCAAGGGCGACGATCCCCTTGACCTTATGACTGAGCCTGCACTGGTAATGATAAGCGGTGAGATATGCCGGAAGGAGCTGATCTGATGAAAAGACGCTGTGCGGCTATTCTTGCCGGAGTACTTACTGCCATGTCCGCACTCTCCTTCACGGCGGCAGCGCTGTCCGTAAAGGTAGGAGAGATGAACATAAAGTACGAGCTGAGCAGCAAGGACTCCCCTTTCGTTACCGGAGACACGGTCTCTGCCGCAGTCCTGATAGGAGTTGAGAATGCTCCGGAGGCCTTTGAGATACCCGGCTTCGCAGATACTCCCGACGGCAGGATAGTTTTCACCTCCATAGGCGATAAAGCCTTCATCGGTACTACAGGCATAACCTCCGCAGTGATACCGGATACAGTGGATAGTATAGGAGATTCCGCCTTTGCAGGCTGTCTCTCACTTGAGAGGATAGCTCTCCCTCCCACAGTAAGGATGATAGGAGCGAAGGTCTTTGTGAGCTGTACAAGTCTTGAATACGCCGATCTCGGCAGCAAAGGCTCGGAGCTGAAAGCCATTCCGGAGAACAGCTTCTCCTCCTGCACTAATCTTGCAGGAGTGAATATTCCCTACGGCGTTGTAGGTATCGGAAGAGAGGCTTTCTACGGCTGCAACGCCATGAAGTCCATAGAGATACCGGCATCCGTAATGTTCATAGGCGAGAACGCCATAGGACTGCGGACAAACCGCATCACCGGCGATATAGAGCCGATACCGGATTTCATCATCGCAGGCAGCAAGGGTACGGCAGCCGAGAGCTACGCCAGAGGAAAAGGCATTGCCTTTATAGACACTTCTTCCACACCTATGGGCGATGTGAACGGCGACGGCACAGCGGATTCCTCCGATGCTTCAAATGTACTCCAGGTGTATTCCGAGGTATCCACCGGTTCTGAGAGCAGCTTTGACAATATCCAGACCTATCTTGCTGACGTGAACCGTGACGGTCAGACCGATTCCTCCGACGCCTCTGAGATACTTGCTATATATTCGGAAAACGCTACATCATAAAACAAAACAGCCATAGGGGACATTGCTCCTCTATGGCTGTTTCATAATATCAGAAACATCGGTTTTATCAGGGGATGCCTTCATTTGCAGGGCGTCCCCTTTTCCGGAACTATACCGTACTGTTCCGGAGTCCGGCACTTGCAGAGTACCGTTATGATTCCGTCACGTCCGGACTGCCGGTCACATATTTCCTACAATAAGCCTTCTCATGGATACCAGATCAAATGTGTCGAGTCCTCCGTCCTCGCAGAGATCGCCTGCTTTCCAGTCAGCAAGCTGAGTGCCGGGGACTGCAAGGAGCCACTTCTGGAGCAGTACAAGGTCTGCAACGTTGAATGTGCCGTCAGCATTGACGTCGCCCCGCACCCGGTCTCTGACAGTCTCGCTTTCGGTGTAATAGTAATCAGGCTCGTCCACCTCTTTGAAATTGACTCTGAAAAAGTCCATCGAGCCGTTCATGCCGTCTGCGATAAGATATTTTGCATTGTCGCTGAGTATGTCAACAGGATCTGCGGTAACGGCCCCGGAGACAGTTTCCGAACCGCTGCCGTCATTGACGGTGAGCTTTGCCGTGTCACCCGCCAGGGCAACACTGACAACAGTCCAGTTTCCCGGCTTATAGGCATTTTCTGCGGTCACGGACTGTACTCCGCTGCCGTTGTCTATTGCGAAGGTAAGACTGCCGTTCTCAGCAGTGAGGGACATATACTTTTCGCCGTCACCGAACCGGAAGATCGTATTCTTCCCGTTGTCACGGAGCAGGACAGCAGTCTGGTAGTCCGCATCGTGCAGGGCTGCATAGGAGCTGTCGGCAGCCATATAACTGCTGCCGTCAAATGTCAGCACTCCTTTTCCGCTGGTCAGCTCTTCGTTCCAGGTTGGAGCGCCGAAGTTCATTCCATATGTCGATGTGAATGTATCTGCGGCAATGTCCGTACTGTCAGTATCAAATTCAAGTCCGGCATACTGTCCGTCAATGTACGGACGGTTCAGAGCGTACTCCTCGTTGCTTGCCCAGCCGTATACCGCACCCTTCTTCAGCTGTCTGCCGGAATCGTCATAGAAATCACCGTCGGGGACAGCCTGTCCTGATGCGCTGCCGTTTGAGAGTCCGTATGCAGCGCCCTTTACAGTTGCATTCTCACTGACTTTAAATGAATTGAACACAAGTCCGCTTTCAATAACACGGCCATTGTCAGAAACTACTGAGTCACCCATCACGCCGGCATAGTCCGCAACGACAGCGTTGTCCTTTACCTGTGCCCTTTCTGCAACTACTGCGTGACCTGTGACAACTGCGCTGCCGGAGACCTTTGCGCTGCCCGTTACGGTTGCGTGACCGTCGATCCTTGCATTTCCGGTAACTGTGGCATATCCGAGCACTCTTGCATCCTTTCCGACATATACCGTGCTATCGACTTTTGCAGTATTTGCAACGAAGCCTCCGCCGTTGGGATGCCTTCTTCCGGCGGACTCGTCAACGGTGTACCGGGACTGCTTTATGTCCGCACCCTTGATGGTAACGCCGTAGGGATAGCGGTTCTTTCCGAGGAAGGGCGCATTCGTTTCGTCAAACTCACCCTTGCTGAACATATACTGTACGCCGTAATGCTGCCAGGTGTCAGTATCGGGAGTTGCAGTGACAGTCAGGAATGCGGCAGAATCATTGCTGCCAAGCTCCATGGTCATAGTCTCGCCGGACTTGAAAAGGTCAGAGTAACGTGTAGTACCGTCACGCTGTTCAACAGCTATACAGGCACGCCAGTCTGCGCCCCTGATGCTTGTAAGTCCGTCAAGAGTAATTGATATCGTACTGCCGGTTATCTCCAGCGGAACGATGTTCACGCCGAACTGCTGGGGCGCACGCTCTGTAGGAACGGTGTAGTAATCATCAGACACGGTGCTCTTTTCAAGGAGAGTATATATTTCTCCCCAGTTCCATTCTCCGCTGTCAAAGAGCTGTTCCTGACGTGCCTGGTAATCGCTTTTGTGAGCGAGGTCAAGAGTAGCAAGTCTCTTAGCATAGTGACCGAGAGTCTCCTTCATATCTGCTCCGGAGAGCCTCTCTATTTCAAGATAGGGATATTCGTCCGGCTTTCCCTGCTGCATAAGGTCTTTCACGAAGCTGCTGCCGTAGCCGGGGAGACCGTCCGGATTCTCGGTGATGTACTGCAAAAACGCCCAGGCTGCATAGTTGTCACGTCCCAGGATAGGAGTGAAGCAGAGATTCTTCATATATGTCTCAAAGTAGTCCGTTACTCCCGTAACTCCTGCCCACTTCCGGTAATAGTCGGAGTAAAGGAACTGCTCACGGTACCAGTTTGCGATCGCCTCCCACAATGACTGCACGTACTTGTTTGAGTTCCAGCCGAGCTGATGTGCCGTTACAACGTGTCCGAACTCGTGGGGCAGCACCCATGACGGGTTCGGCGTGTTCTGCATCGCTCCGACGCAGCAGAACATGAAGGCATACCCCTGACTGTCGTAGCCCATATATGCCCAGTCATCGGCAAACGGAGACAAGCCGGTGCCGGAGATGTAGAAGTTCACTTTATACTTCTTTCCGTCACGGAGTCCGAGGTTGGTGGACTGTGTAGGCGGTTCCATATGGAGCTCGTTCATATAAACGTCCCAGCACGCTTCAAGATGCTTTGCGTTCTCCTCCAGGAAGGACTGTGTTATCTTTGCGGAATCGGTGCCGTTTTTGCCCCATATAAACTGGAAATGCTCAGATTCCCAGCGGTTGACGTCCTCGTTTGCACACCATACATCACGGGTGCTGAGAGAATCGGCAGCATATGCCGTATAGCTGTAAGGCACGACCGGAAGTGCGGAAGCTGTTACTGCACCTGCACTCAGAAATGCTGATATCCTTCTTGACCATTTTGACATTATAATACCTCCCGTTAGTTTTTTCCGTATACGTTTAAATGACTGTTGTTTCCCGGACACAAATGTCATCACATTGCCGTCACAGTGCAGATGCTGCGGCAGAAGATCCCGCACCGGACACGCTGTTTATTTATATTAATTGTACATCTCTTACCTGCGGTCCGTCAATGGATTATAGGGTATTTTTGCATCCTCCATTTCACAGTGCAGATGTAAAATAAGCTCAGGTCATATACTTTGTAAAACACGATAT
>DNLQ01000157.1 GCA_003488415.1 Ruminococcus sp.
TTTGTCCAGCCGTAGGGATTGGTGCAGGTACCTCGCTTCATTTCCTCGGTATAGGGGACTGGGTTCTCCTCGCCGTAAACGGTAGCGCTTGAAGAGAAGATAATATTCTTGACGCCGTACTTCTCCATGCACTCCAGCAGAGAGAGTGTGGTGTCGATGTTATTGCGGTAATAGAGTATGGGCTTAGCGACAGATTCGCCTACAGCCTTCAGACCGGCGAAATGGATAACAGCGTCAATAGAATTCTCACGGAAAACCTCCTCCAGCTTTGCACTGTCCTTTATGTCACATTCGTATGCTTTGACGGATTTTCCAGTGATCTCCTCCACACGTTTTACAGACTCCGGGCAGCTGTTGGAGTAGTTGTCAACGATGATAACGTCGTATCCTGCGTCAAGCAGTTCGGCGGCGGTATGTGAACCGATGTATCCGGCTCCGCCGGCAAGAAGTATGGTACTCATAATTTTTATCTCCTTATTTTTTATGGTTTTTGATTTTTTTTACAGCAGGGACGGTCTCCGGAACGTCATCCGGTTCGTCGTCGTCGGGATCGGGTGGATCAGGCTCTTCCTCAGCGTCCTGTTCTGCATTCCGGCTGTGTTCCTCCATTGATTTGATGATATGTTCATGGTAGATATAATCGGTTATAGCAGCTATAGGTATAGCCAGGAGGATACCGATGACACCGTATACACGGCTTCCGACCAGGATGACGATCAGTATCCACAGACCGGGAACACCGAGGGTATTTCCGAAGAGCTTCGGCTTCAGGATGTATCCGTCAACGAACTGTAGGCAAATGGTAAAAATGATGAAGATGAGAGCGTAGAAGGGTTTTACCATGAGGAGGATGAAGCCGCCGATGATAGCGCCTACCAGTGGGCCGAATGTGGGTATAAGGTTAGTAATACCCACCACAACTGATACCAGACCAACGTACTGCATACCGCACAAGGACATGAACACAGCATTTACCGTACCTACGATAAGACCGTCAAGGAGGTCGAAAATGACATAGCGGTTAAGAATGGAGTTGCAGTGGCTGAGGAAGGAAGTCACATCGTCGAAGTGCTCCTTGCTCAGGGAAGCACGCAGGAAGCGTATGGAGCCGGATTTCAGCTTCTGCTTTGAAGAGAGGAGGTATACTGAAAGGATAAAGGCGATCACCCAGTTTATAACGCTCTTTCCGGCAGTGGTGGAGATGTTGATGATCTTGGAGGAGTTGTCCACGATGTAGTCAACAACTGTATTGATGATGTTATCAGATGAAATAACGAAGTTCTGGAAGCTGGTAGATTCATCGTCCTTAGGGCCGAGCTTGTGGATGAAGTCCTGAAGTGTAGCAGCGTAGGAATCGAGGTTGCTTATGAAGGTAACTATGCTGTCGAAGAGCTGAGGTATCAGGATACTCATTATGACCACCAGGAACAGCACTACCGTTGTGACAGACACGACTATGGAAGCTGTCCATCTGGCAGATTCGTTCCTGATACGTGAGAAAACGGTACGCTGATACAGCTTAGCCAGGGGATTCATAAGGTAAGCGAGCACACATCCGCCGATAGCGGTAGAGAAATAGCTTATGAATTGTGTTATACCGCTCCAGACGTCGTTGATGTTTGATAGAATAATATAGAAAGCAACGGTAATACAGCCGGCGACTGCATTTGCAAACCATCGTTTTCCGATCAGATCCTTGAAATTCTTCATTTTGTAACTTCTTTCATTATTAGGGGCTTTTCCGTTGATGCCTTTGCAGGCATCTTACTGCGGTAAATACATTATAACATATTAATCTGATTAAATCAAGTGGGATAATTGCGGCGAAAATGAGAATCTTTCAAAACTTGCGGAAGAGCATCACAGTCCCGTAAGCACAGGACGGAGTATTAAAGCAGCGAAAACGGCGGCAGTAAGCACTCTTACGATACACAGCAGAGTACGCAGCAGAGGCTCTGAGTCCGTACCTGAGATAAGCAGCTCAGCAAGTGATCCTCCGTCGAGACCGGAGAAGGGGAGTAGGTTGAATACACCGGCTGCCAGGTTAAGATCACGAAAATACTCAGCCGCATCCATGAACCGCAGTATGAGGTACAGCAGCAGGTTCACGGCAGGCCCGGACAGAAGCACTGCCGCTCCGCCTGGTATGTTTCTTGGCTGTCCGACAGTCATTATTATGCCAAAACCCGTAAGATCTATACGGTATATCCCTGCACCTGTCAGTGCTGCGGCAGCAGCATGACCGAGTTCATGGAGCAGGCAGACTATGTAGAATCCCGCTGCCGCACCTGGCTCCCAAAACATGAAAAGGATAGCGTTGAACAGCAGAAAGGAGAATCTTATCCTTACCCTTGTCCTCATCCTCTCAGATACTCCATAAGCTGGATCAGCGGATTTTTGATCAGTTCTGTCTGATCTGAGATCAGTCTTTTAAGCATAGCCAGCAGCTCTCCGCCTGTTTCCGGGTACATGAATCCTGCTGCTGCCAGTGCCGTACCAAGAAGGACGCACATCAGCGCCTGCATGGCAGCAACGTCCTCAAAGCCGCCTGACTTCTGTCTGAGTTCTCTTTCTTCTGAAAGAGCCTCTGTATTATCCTCGTCCGGCAGCGGATTATCCTCGATGAGAGTGATATTGTTTTCCATTTATTGCAGACCTCCCGTTGATGTTCTGATATGATGATATGTCCCGTTCCGTCAAATTAGAATAAATTTCACCGTTTGCACACATATTTTTCGTCAGACGCTTAACCTTATGTAATATTCTTTTAATTGACATAATCTGCCAAACGTGTTAAAATCTTATATAGAGGTATTTTCTCTTGGTGATAAGGGAGAATATTGTTATAATATTATAGTAAAATGGTCAGCATAATGACGCTGACCTTTGATATATTTGTTTAGGAGGAACCCTTGTGAATTTAAAAAAGCTAACTTCATCTGCGATCGCCCTTTCAGTAGCAGCCGTAGTTACAGGCTGCGCCTCAAGTCAGGAAACAGAGAAACCTAAACCGGTGATAATCGCTCCTGAGACGATAATCCTGGACTGGCAGAACGCCTATCAGGGCAAGCTGGACGAATTTATGAAGTCTGATAGCTTCAGTGAGAAGAACTCACGCTTTGACCTCCGTGACATAACCGGAGACGGTACACCGGAGCTTATAATGTCACCCAATGACGACAAAAACACAAGATGTATCATATATTCCTACTCAAAGGGAACACTTACACCTCTTCCTGAAATGGGAAGTGAGGGCACGATACCATACCTTCCCCTGAGAGGTCTGCTGCATGATGAATATCGTGGAGAGGGCTTTGTGCTGGGTAAATATGTGACATATAAAGGCGGAGAATTTGTACCCGTACTTTCATACAGCGACAATACAGCATCAGCTGCCTCCGGCGCAAATATAAGGCATGAGATAAACGGAGAGTCGGTGACTCTTCCGCAGTATGACGAGATAATGGAGGAGTATCAGAACTCTACCACCATCCGTCTGGGAAGAAAGTATACCTTCGGCAAGGAGGCTGTCAGCTATGCGGTACATTCCTCCGAGTCCTGGAGCGCTGTCATGACTGATACACAGAAGCGTGAACTGAGTACAGTGCTTACAAAAGAGCTTTCCGAGACTGGTTCAGCAGGTATTCTTGGCGCTGCATTCGAGATAGTTGATCTTAATGATGACGATGTACCGGAGCTTATCATCTCAGAGCCCACAGGCTGCCGTATATATATGTTCACAGGAGATATGATGGATAAGCTCAAGGAAGCAGACGGAACTTACGGAAACAGCAGTTCACTTATGCTTGACATCGGCAACAGCACATTCTATTCTGACAGCAAGGGTGAGACCAGCTTCTGGAGCCTGAAGGAGGGCTTCTCAGCAGCAGACTATACCTCTTCCGGAAGCCTTATGGAGTGTGGAAACAAGCTGCTTCTGTCTGTCGATAATATTGAGTGGGACGTTTACGGTCCTGCCGGCGATCCTGCAAAGAAGGATGCCGAGGAGGGTGCGGAAGACGATGGATCCGGAGAAGCCGCAGCCGGCAATGAAGCAGAAGCGGTACCGGAGGATGCCCCTGCTGATAACGCAGATGCTCCCGATGCAGGAGATGACCAGGCAGAGGAGCAGGAAGCTGCTCAGGATCAGGCATAAATGGCTAAGTCACGTATGGTGTACGTCTGTAATCAATGCGGTTTTGAAAGCTCCAAGTGGAATGGCAGATGCCCTTCCTGCGGAGCATGGAACAGCTTTGAGGAAGATGTAGCAGATATATCTCCTGCCGGGGGACGGTCTGCTGTAAGAAATGCTCCGGATCTTTCCGAAAAGATCATGGAGCTGGAGGAGATCGGTGCAGAGGCGGACATAAGGTACAAGACGGGACTCGGTGAGCTTGATCGTGTACTGGGCGGCGGACTTGTAAAAGGTTCGCTTGTGCTTCTTGGCGGAGAGCCGGGTATAGGAAAAAGCACGATACTTCTTCAGATATGCCAGTTTTTAGGCAGGGAGCATTCTGTGCTGTACATTTCCGGAGAGGAATCTGCAAGACAGATAAAGCTGAGGGCAAAGCGCCTCGGAGTTGACAGCGAGAACCTGTATATACTTACAGCAACGGATGCCGAAGCCATAGCAGAGACTATCAGTACATCCACGCCGGATATAGCGATCATAGACTCTATACAGACGATGAATATAAGCCGCATCTCCTCAAGTCCCGGCAGCCTGACTCAGGTAAGGGAGTGTACCAATCTGTTCATGCACACTGCCAAGAACCTGGAGATACCTGTGATAATCGTAGGTCATGTCAATAAGGACGGAGCGATAGCAGGACCTAAGGTCATGGAGCATATAGTTGATGCAGTTCTCCACTTTGAGGGCGAGCGTCACCAGAGCTACAGGCTGCTGAGAGCAGTAAAGAACCGTTTCGGCTCAACCAACGAGATAGGCGTGTTTGAGATGCTGGACAAGGGACTTGCAGAGGTAGCGAATCCGTCACAGATGCTTCTTGCCGGCAGACCGCATAATGTATCCGGCACCTGCGTAGCCTGTGTTATGGAGGGCACACGGCCAATACTTGCGGAGGTACAGGCACTTGCTGCCAAGACCTCTTACTCAGCCCCCCGTCGTATGGCGACAGGCTTTGACTACAACCGCTTGTATATAATAATAGCTGTGCTGGAAAAGCGGATGGGACTGTTCATGGGAACTCTTGACATCTACCTTAATATCGTCGGCGGCTTCAAGCTGGACGAACCTGCCGGAGATCTTCCGGTGGCGATGGCACTTTACTCAGGGATCATGGATAAGCAGATAGACGAGGAGCTTATCGCCTTCGGGGAGATAGGACTCGGCGGAGAGGTGCGCTCAGTATCCCATGTCTCACAGCGTATCCGTGAGGCGGAGCGAATGGGCTTCAGGACCTGTGTTATCCCCAGACAGTCTGCAAACGGTATTGATCCGAAGGATTACAATATAGAGATAATACCTGTCTCTTCACTGAAGCAGGCATTCTCACTGATAAAATAGATAAAACACACCGCAGCATTTCTGAGCGAGAAGTCAGAGAAACTGCGGTGTTTTGGCTTTTTTCGGAAATATATCCGGAACTCAGAATCAGGACTTGCAAAATTCTGCGAACTGTGATACAATATAAAAGAATGTTCGTTTTATTGCTCTGTACGGGAGTATCGGGGAAAAGATGCTGCCGGGAGACATTATACCACATGAAAGGAGAGCCGCATCTGCGGCGTGACGGTATGGCAAAGAAAAAGGATTACGATAATACCAGTATCTCAATGCTGAAGGGCGCTGACCGTGTAAGGAAACGTCCGGCAGTAATATTTGGTTCTGACGGTCTTGACGGCTGTGAGCATTCTATCTTTGAGGTCATTTCAAACTCCATAGATGAGGCGAGAGAGGGCTTTGGCAGCAAGATAGTAGTCACACATTTCCGCAACCATGACATAGAGGTAGAGGACTTCGGACGAGGCTGTCCGGTTGATTTCAACGATAACGAAAAGCGCTATAACTGGGAGCTTGTATACTGCGAGCTCTATGCCGGAGGTAAGTATGACAGTACCTCGGATTATGAGTATTCACTGGGACTTAACGGTCTGGGACTCTGTGCAACTCAGTATTCATCCGAGTTCATGGATGTCGAGGTAGTGCGTGACGGTTATAAGTATACACTCCATTTTGAGAAGGGAAACAATGTAGGCGGACTTGGCAAAGAGCCGTGCAAACGCCGTCAGACCGGAACAAAGACTCGCTGGAGACCGGACCTTGACGTATTTACAGATATTGACGTATCTGATGAATACTTTCATGATATACTCAAGCGTCAGGCTGTTGTAAATCCTGGACTCCTGTTCGTATTCCGCTCTGAGAATGAAGCAGGAGGGTTCAACGAGACCGAGTTCCTGTACGAGAACGGAATAACCGAGTATGTGCAGGAGCTGGCAGGTGAAGGCACACTCACTTCTATACAGCACTGGACTGCTGAGAAAAAAGGACGTGATCGTGACGATAAGCCGGAGTACAAGGTAAAGCTGGACGTGGCACTGACGTTCTCCAACAAGGTAAAGCTGACAGAGTACTACCACAACTCCAGTTACCTGGAGCACGGCGGTTCTCCGGCAGATGCTGTGAAGCGTGCATTCCAGGCACAGATAGACAGCTATATCAAGTCTGTGAACGGCTATCAGAAGAACGAGAGCAAGATCTCCTATACTGACGTTGAGGAATGCCTTGTGCTTGTATCGTCATCATTCTCCACACAGACCTCCTATGCAAACCAGACCAAGAAGGCAATAACCAACAAGTTCATACGTGAGGCGATGACGGAATTTCTCCGCCACCAGATAGAGGTGTACTTCATAGAGAACCCAGACGAGGCACAGAAGATCTCCGAGCAGGTGCTTATCAACAAGCGCAGCCGTGAGAACGCAGAGAGAGTGCGTCAGAATGTGAAGAAGAAGCTCACCGGTACTATCGACCTTGCCAATATGGTGGAGAAGTTCGTTGACTGCCGGACCAAGGACGTAACACGCCGTGAGATCTACATCGTGGAGGGCGATTCAGCCCTGGGTTCGGTAAAGCTGGCGCGAAATGCTGAATTTCAGGCGGTTATACCGGTACGTGGAAAGATACTCAACTGTCTGAAAGCGGATTATGCAAAGATATTCAAGAGCGAGATAATCACCGACCTTATAAAGGTGCTGGGCTGCGGAGTGGAGGTTACCACCAAGGCAAACAAGGAGCTGTCCACCTTCAACATCAATAACTTCCGCTGGAGCAAGATAGTTATATGTACCGATGCGGATGTTGACGGCTTTCAGATCAGGACTCTTATACTCACTATGCTTTACCGGCTCACTCCGACACTTATCGAGGAAGGATATGTGTACATCGCAGAGTCACCTCTGTTTGAGATAAACACCAAGGAAAAGACCTATTTTGCCTATACTGAGCAGGAGAAGCAGAGGATACTTGATATCATAGGCGATAAGAAGCACACTATCCAGCGTTCAAAAGGTCTTGGTGAGAACGAGCCTGACATGATGTCACTGACTACAATGAATCCGGATACACGCCGTCTGATAAAAGTTACAGTAGATGATATAACTGAGTCAGCAGAGATCTTTGAGATGCTGCTGGGCGATGACCTCCAGGGCAGAAAGGACTACATCTCCGAGTACGGAGCAGACTACCTGGAGCTTGCTGATATAAGCTGATAGGAAGGGAGAGACAGGAATGCCAAGAAAGAAAGAACCCGAAAAGAAGAAGCCGGCATTTAAGCATGAGGCGTATATTGAAGGCTCCGGAAGTGTAGTGGATCAGCAGATCTCCGATGTGTTAAAGAGCAACTATATGCCCTATGCCATGAGCGTTATCATATCCCGTGCACTGCCGGAGATCGACGGCTTCAAGCCCTCTCACCGGAAGCTGCTATACATGATGTACAAGAGGGGACTGCTGAGTCCCGATAAAGAGAGGTCGAAGTCAGCTAACGTAGTCGGTGAGACAATGAAGCTGAATCCCCACGGCGATCAGGCTATATACGAGACTATGGTGCGTATGACAAGGGGTAATGAGGCTCTGCTCCACCCCTTCATAGACTCCAAGGGCAACTTCGGAAAGCAGTACTCCAGCCGTATGCACTTTGCAGCTCCACGATACACAGAGGTAAAGCTGGAGAAGATATGCAATGAGCTGTTCCGTGACATTGACAAAGAGACTGTAGATTTCGTACCAAACTATGACAACACCATGCAGGAGCCTACTTTGCTCCCTGCAACCTTCCCCACGGTGCTGGTGAACTCAAATACCGGTATCGCCGTATCAATGGCGAGCAACGTGTGCCCCTTCAACCTGGAGGAGGTATGTGAGACTACAATAGCACTCATGAAGGATCCCGGACATGATATACTCAGCACCCTGAAAGGGCCTGATTTCCCCGGCGGAGGCTATATGCTCTACGACGAGGAGGAACTGAACAAGATATATGAGACAGGCAGAGGCAGTATCCGTGTACGTTCAAAGTACAGCTACGACAAGTCAGCAAACTGCCTGGAGATAACGCAGATACCGTATACTACCACGGTGGAGGCTATCATAGACAAGATAGTGGATCTGGTGAAGGCAGGAAAGATACGTGAGATAAGCTATATCCGTGATGAGACAGACCTTGACGGTCTGAAGATCGCCATAGATCTGAAGCGTGGTACTGATCCGGACAAGCTGATGCAGAAGCTCTACAGACTTACTCCGCTTCAGGACAGCTATCCCTGCAACTTCAATATACTCATTGCCGGAACTCCGAAGGTAATGGGAGTACGGGAGATACTGACGGAGTGGACAGCTTTCCGTGAGGAGTGTGTACACCGCCGCACCTACCATGATCTTCAGAAGAAGAAGGAGAAGCTCCATCTTCTGGAGGCTCTGTCAAAGATACTGCTTGATATAGACAAGGCTATAAAGATAATACGTGAGACTGAGAACGAAGCTGATGTAGTACCGAACCTGATGATAGGCTTTGGCATTGACGAGGTACAGGCAGAGTTCGTAGCCGAGATAAAACTGAGAAACATCAATAAGCAGTACATTCTCCGCAGGGTAGAGGAAGTAGACCAGCTTCGCATTGATATATCCGAAATGGAAGATATACTCCGTGATAAGAAGAAGATAAGGAAGATAATCGTAGGCGAGCTCCGTGAGGTCATAAAGAACTATGCCCAGCCCAGAAAGACACTATTCTACTACAAGACTGATGAAGACTCTGAGGAGACAGAGGACGATACTCCCGATTATCCTGTACATCTTTTTGTATCAGCCAGCGGCTACTTCAAGAAGATAACACCCCAGTCGCTCCGTATGAGCAGTGAACAGAAGCTCAAGGAGGGGGATTATATCATGCAGACATTCGAGTCGAATAACCGCACAGAGCTGGTGTTCTTCTCGGACAAGGCACAGGCGTACAAAACAAAAGCAAGTGCATTTGCGGACACCAAGGCAAGCGTAATGGGAGACTACATCCCCGCACAGCTCAGCTTTGACGAGGGCGAGGGACTCAGCACAATGGTACCTACCATCGACTACAGCGGATATATGCTGTTCTTCTTTGAGAACG
>DNLQ01000108.1 GCA_003488415.1 Ruminococcus sp.
TATACCACTAAATCCCTGATTTGTCTACTCCCATCTGTTTATCTGTTGGTTTTGATGATAGATGAAAAATACGGAAATATTGTAACTCACCTATGGCAAGGAGGATGCAAAAAGGAACTTGTCTATTCTGTCATATAAGCTGTTCTGTTATTCTGGTATGTGTCCGGTTTTAGCAGGAAAGTGTGTTCCACGGACGGAATGCAAAAGAACAACCATCTTATGAGTGCAAATATGCCCGATTCTGATCGACAGAAACGTTCAATGCACTTCTATTGACAAATAAGAGGATTTAGTTTATAATTTCTAAAAAGGAAAAGGTGGCTGATGACATATGGAAAAATATATATGGATACTCCCGGCTGTATTTATGTTCCATGATATGGAAGAAATAACAGGTATTGAAAAATGGTACAATAAAAACTGCGACAGTATCATCAGTGCTTACCCATCCGCTGCAAAGGTACTCAGCACCTACAAGGGGATCACTACGACTGGCTTTGCGCTTGCGGTATACGAAGAACTTGTTATCCTTATTGGTATATGTATTGCCGCTTCACTTACAGATTCTTCATTGGTCAAGGGACTGTGGTTCGGAAGTCTCCTCGGATTTACCATGCACCTCGTCATCCACATTGTCCAGGCTGCACTTATAAGGCGTTATATTCCTGCCCTGATAACAAGCATTATCAGCCTTCCGCCAAGCATCTGCATAACATGGAAATGCTGTGCTGCCGCTCCAAGTGGATCTGTGTTCATTGCCGGTACCGTTATAGGTATCACAGGAATCGCCGTCAATCTTAAATTCGCCCACAAGCTGATGAAAAGAATATAGCTGCTGCGCCTTTATCTTAGCACGGAAGGAATAAAACATGAAGAGACTAAAAAGTATCACTCAGCCTGATATGACTGTATATGAAGAAACAAAACGCCGCTGGAACGATATCGCCAAGCCTCTCGGCAGTTTCGGGGTATTGGAGGAGATATGGCAGAGGATAGCCGCCATACAGGGGACTCCCACGCCGGATATATCGGAAAGAACTGCTGTTGTAATGTGCGGAGATCACGGTGTCGTGGAGGAAGGAGTTACTCAGTGCGGAAGCGAGGTAACGGCTGAATGTGCGGCAGCTATAGCTGCCGGCCGCTCAAATATCAATGCCATAGCAAAGCAGTGCAATATGAATGTGATTGCTGTTGATATGGGTATGATCACGGACTGTCCGGGTATTCTTAACAGGAAAACAGCTCATAGCACAAGGAATATTACTAAAGGCGAAGCTATGACTGTAATGCAGGCAGAGTACGCCATAACCGCCGGGATTGACGTTGTCAGAGACCTCAGCGAAAAAGGTGTGAAGCTAATTGTGTCAGGTGAAATGGGTATCGGGAACACTACTCCTGCAAGTGCGATCGCAAGCGTACTGCTTGGAATCGACGCAGAAAAAGTCACCGGCAGAGGTGCCGGACTGGACTCAGAGGGACTGAATCGTAAAATTGCGGCAGTACGCAAAGCCGTGTCTGTCAGTTCTCCTCCTCCCGGTAACGCATTTGAAGTCCTCAGATGTCTTGGCGGCTTTGAGATTGCCGGAATGACGGGACTGTTCCTCGGAGGTGCGGTATACAGGATACCTGTTATCGTTGACGGTGTGATCTCTGCTGCGGCAGCGGCTATAGCCTGCGGAATAGCTCCGCTTAGTGCAGAATACATGATAGCAAGCCACTGCTCCGGAGAGCCCGCAAGTGAAGGTCTGCTGAAGCGATGCGGACTGAAACCTGTGATAAATGCAGGTCTGAGACTCGGTGAGGGTACCGGAGCTGCACTTATGGTACCGCTTCTCGACTGTACCGCTGCACTGTACAATAACGCTCACAGATTCAATGAAACGTCTATAGAAAGGTATAAGGAGCTTAAATGACCATACTGATAACAGGCGGCTCAAAATGCGGCAAATCACGATATGCTGAGAAGATACTCTCACGCTTCTGCGGCAGACGATTCTATATCGCAACTATGCAGCCTTTCGGCGAGGACGCTTACACTGCAATAGAAAGGCATCGCCGCATGAGAGAGGGAAAAGGTTTTGAAACCATTGAAAGGTATACCGACATCGGCGGACTCCTTCTCCCGGAAGGATGCGGTGTGCTGCTGGAGTGCATGGGAAACCTCTGTGCCAATGAGATGTTCTCAGGCAGCGGGATCATTCATCCGGCAGAAAAGATAGTCAAGGGTACACAATTGCTTTCGCATACTGCCGGGATCCTTGTGATAGTAACCAATCAGGTAGGCTGTGACGGTATCCGCTATCCCTCCGGCACCGAAAACTACATTGCAGAATTGGGCGAGATAAACCGCCGCATTGCCGGATCCGCAGACTGCGTTGTCGAATGCGTTTACGGTATTCCTGTCGCTGTGAAGGGAGTTCTGCCATGCTGAGATCCATGCTCTCCGCATTTCTTATGTACTCACGCATTCCTGTACCGCAGGTAGAGTGGAAGGAAGAGAACCGCCGCTACTCACTGGGATTCTTTCCTGCTGTAGGAGCTGTTATCGGCGGAGCTCTCCTGCTGTGGAGATATATCGCAGACCGCCTCGGTTCGGGTGAACTTCTCTTCGGAGCGGCGGCTGTTCTTATTCCTGTTGCAGTTACCGGTGGGATACACCTGGACGGCTTCTGTGATGTTACAGACGCAAGAGCTTCCTGCGCTGACAAGGCAAAACGCCTTGAAATACTCTCAGATCCGCATATAGGCTCTTTTTCCGTTATCCATCTGTGTCTGTACCTTATATTGCAGACAGCGTTCTTTTCACAGATAAGCAGCATGAAGACTGCCGGGGCTGCTGCCTGCGGTTTTGTCCTATCCCGTGGACTCAGCGGTCTTTCTGCCGTGCTTTTCAGGTCAGCAAAGAAATGCGGTACGCTCTACAGCTTCGTTAAACCGGCTCACAAGCGAACAGTATTATCTATGCTCACAGCTGCCGTACTTCTGTCAGGAACCGGTATGATATTTCTGAGACCTGTGGGCGGAGCTGCTGCCCTGGCTGCTGCTCTCTGTACTGCGGCGTACTGCCGGCACACCGCCTATAAGGACTTCGGCGGATATACGGGCGATGTCTGCGGCTGGTTCTTGCAGCTCTGTGAGCTTTGGACTGCGGCTGCTCTTGTAATTACTGATATGTTGACTGAGGTGATAAAATGATACTCATAACAGGCGGAGCTTCACAGGGCAAGAGGCATTATGCAGAAACTGTACTCGGATGCAGCAGTATCACTGACGGTGCAGTGTGTGAGCTCCGTACAGATGAAATCCATGGATGTATATGCAGCTACGAACTGCTTGTGAAACGCCTTATGGACGAAGAAATGTCACCGGATGACTTTACAAAAGAGCTTTGCAGACATTCTCCGGACGCCGTGGTTATTATTCGTGAGATCGGATGCGGTATCGTACCCCTTGATCGTGAAGACAGACTGTGGCGTGAAGCTGTGGGACGCTGCGGATGTATTCTGGCTGAAAGCTCAAAGACAGTTGTAAGGCTGATATGCGGTATTCCCTCTGCTATAAAGGGAGTACTGCCATGAGATTATTCCTTATCCGTCACGGCTCTACAGCCGGCAACCTTGAAAAACGCTACATCGGAAGAACTGACCAGCCGCTGTGTGAGGAAGGGATCGCTGAGATCAGAAGGATTTCCCTGCCGGAGTGCCAAAGGATCATTTGCAGTCCCATGAAACGCTGCGTTCAGACTGCGGAGATACTCTTTCCCGGACAGATCCCTTTTATATACAGCGGTCTGCGTGAATGCGACTTCGGTGAATTTGAGGGTAAGAACTACACGGAGCTTTCAGGAAATGAAGCGTATCAGCGCTGGATCGACAGCGGAGGTACTCTCCCCTTTCCATGCGGTGAGTCCCCCGATGACTTCCGGAAACGCTGTGCAGATACCTTCCTGGATGCTGTCGGTGACTGCGCCGGTATTTCCTCGGCTGCAATGGTAGTACACGGAGGAACTATTATGTCCGTACTTGAACGATACGCCTTCCCTCACAGGGATTATTACGATTGGCTCTGCGGCAACGGCTGCGGCTGGGTAAGCAACTGGGAT
Source organism: Ruminococcus sp. (assembly GCA_003488415.1). Lineage (GTDB taxonomy): Bacteria > Bacillota > Clostridia > Oscillospirales > Ruminococcaceae > Ruminococcus. Next base: position 4,103 of record DNLQ01000108.1, read on the forward strand.
GGGGAGAAACTTACTGAAACGGAGAAGCTATGAAGTACCTGATCCCTGCTGTCCCGCTTATCGCCGGAGCTGTCCTTGATATGCTCGTCGGTGATCCATATAAACTCCCCCACCCCATAAGAGCAATAGGCAGAATGATCTCCGCACTGGAAAAGTTCGTCCGCAGTCATTTCCGTGATCTGCGGAAAGGCGGAGTTTTCCTTGCTGTGACTGTCATTCTTGTCTCAACTCTTCTTCCGCTGCTTCTGCTGATGATCTGCTACCGCATCGGTACCGTTCCGGGAGTTATCTGCGAAAGTATTCTGTGCTTCTATATGCTCGCCGGAAGATGCCTGCAAAAAGAAAGCATGAAGGTGTGCAGGGCAGCCAAGTCCGGAAACACCGAAGAAGCAAGAAAGGCTGTCTCCATGATAGTCGGACGTGATACCGAAGTACTTGACGAGAACGGAATAATACGTGCGGCTGTGGAGACTGTCGCAGAAAACACCTCAGACGGCGTTACTGCCCCCATTTTTTACATGGGTATCGGCGGCGCTGTGGGCGGCTTCTTCTACAAGGCTGTGAACACTATGGATTCAATGATAGGATACAAGAATGAAAAATACGCCGATCTTGGCAGATGCGCCGCTAAACTGGACGATCTGCTGAATTTTATCCCGTCACGGCTCACCGCTGTTATCATGTGTGCAGTGTCCCCTTTCATCGGTCTCGACGGGAAAAATGCTATGCGTATATGGAAGCGTGACCGCAGAAAACACGCAAGTCCCAATTCGGCTCAGACTGAGTCCGCCTGCGCCGGAGCACTTCATGTCAGACTTGCCGGTGATGCCTGGTACTTCGGTGAACTGCACAAGAAACCGTTTATCGGTGACAATGACCGTCCTGTTGAAGCTGAGGACATTCGCCGTGCAAACAGGCTCATGTTCGCTTCCTCAGCTATTATGCTCATGCCTGCCGCTGTAATTCGTATTCTTTTCGGAGGTCTTTTCATATGATACAGGAACACGGCGGCAATATATACCGTTACAACGGAGTACTGGATTTCTCTGCCAACATCAACCCTTCAGGTATGCCGGATAAGATACTTAAAGCTGTCATCTCTTC
>DNLQ01000155.1 GCA_003488415.1 Ruminococcus sp.
GACGAGACAGAGACTGTACTGGCAAGCCTCTCCGTAGACGTAAAGAAGCTGCTGATGCAGACTGCTGCCGGAGCGCTGTTCAGCGTCCACAGCAAGGGCATCATACACAGTGACCTGAAGCTGAAAAACGTGCTGCTGGTGCGCAACAAGACCGGAAACTATGTGGCAAAGCTCATCGACTTCGACAGCAGCTACTTCGTGGACGACAAGCCTGAGGAGATAGTGGGTACTATCGACTACTACTCCCCTGAGCTGGGAGCGTATGCCGACGCCGAGGACGACCGTGAGGAGCTGGGCAAGAAGGTGACGGAGAAATCCGATATCTTCTCCCTGGGACTTATCTTCCACTACTACCTTGCAGGCTGTCTCCCTGAGCCTGTGTCACTTACTCCCAAGCTGGAGAAGCGCAAGGCTAAGGGCAAGGTCATATACTGCTGGGTAGTCATCAACAGTGGATGCGAGCTGGCGCTCAGTCCGGAGATAAAGAGTCCCAAGTACACTATGCTGATAAAGGATATGCTCAGTGCCGATCCCGAAAAGCGTCCCAGCGCCTCCGAGGTGCTCAAGCGTCTGCGTGAAGCAGAACCGGTCATAGAAGAACCATGGCCGGAGCACGGACTTGTCCTCGACAGGGACAAGATGAACGCTGCCGGGGCTATAGGACTCAGAAAGACCAATACCGGCGGAGTCAAGGGCTATGAGGTAATGTACTCTGACGGCAAAAAGAGGAACGCTTCCCGTGAGGAGATCATATCTATGGGATATACCCTTGCGGCAGTACCTACCGGATTCTGCGCTCCCTGGCCGGAGCATGACATAACATTCGATCAGGAGAAGCTCCGCAGCAGAGGCTTCATTGCCGGAGAGCAGAAGGAAATGAGCGGCATAAAGGGCTATCAGCTCTACCGTGCGGACTCCAACTCCACCTTCTTCAAGATCGAGATGCTCCTTGCTATGAAGTATGCAGTGAAGGGAGCTGCACCTGCCGCCGCACCTGCCGCCGCACCTGTACCGGATACAGCACCTGTACCGGATACAGCACCTGCACCGGATACAGCTCCCGTGGCTGAGGCTCCTGCGGAGACCGCTCCCGAAGCAGTTCCGGAGACTCCCCCTGAGCCTGCTGCACCTGTTCTTGCAGAGCCGTGGGAGGGACATGATATAACCTTCAGCGACGAGGGCATGGCAGCTAAGGGATATATCCGCTGCGAGCGTGCTGAGCTCGGCGGAGTCAAGGGCTACAACTTCTATACCTCAGACGGAAGCTGCCGCTTTATACGTCCGGAAATGGCAGTCATCCAGAAACTGGCTGTGAAGAACGGAGGCTGAGCATGAGCTGGGTATGCCCCATGTGTTCCACCTCCAACGAGGACGGCTGGTCAAACTGTATGGTATGTGACGCTCCAAAGCCCGATAAGCCCGAGGAGGACAGTCTCCTCTCGGGACTTGCAACGGACGAGGAGCTGAAGAATATAAACGCAAAGCTGCTGTATGAAGCGGCTATGGAGGCTTACGACCGGAACCCTGCCGTTGCAGCCTCCAATCTGAAGCGCTCTGCCGAGGACGGCTACGCCCTGGCACAGAACGTGCTGGGCAGGATGTACTACATCGGAAAAGGCGTAGAACAGAGCTACACCGAGGCTTTCCGCTGGTTCGGGAAGGCTGCTGCCCAGGGACTTGACGCAGGACAGTATAACCTGGGCTGCTGCTACTACTACGGCAAGGGCGTTGAGCAGAACTATAACCTTGCACACAGCTGGCTGTCGAGAGCTGCGTGGAAAAGCCACCCGGGAGCTATGCTGGAGCTGGGAAACTGCTACTTCTACGGCAGAGGCGTTACAAAGAATCCCGACGAGGCTTTTGACTGGTTCTGCCGTGCTGCAAAGAAGGGCAATGCTGCTGCGGAATACAACGTAGGGTACTGCTATGAGAACGGCACGGGTACGGTGGTGGATAAGGAGTCTGCATTCCTGTACTATCAGCGTGCGGCTGAGAAGGGCTACCGACCGGCGATAAACGCTCTGGGTTCGTGCTATTACTACGGCAGCGGCGTATCAAAGAACCTGTCAAAGGCTGCGGACTACTACCGGCAGGCTGCGAACAAGGGATTCCCGGCAGGTATGTACAATTACGGCTTCTGTCTGGAAAAGGGAGCGGGAGTGATCGCAAACCGCATGACTGCTCTGGAATGGTACAGAAGGGCTGCCGCAGCCGGAAACGAAAATGCCCGGAAAGCACTTGCGAGACTATCCGGAAAGTGATCCGTAACAAGCGGAGGCAATATGGCTAATATACTGGATTATATGACCTGGAGGGGAGATGTTCCCCTTTCAGTATCTCCATTCAACGAGGTGGACGGTCTTATCCTCTCGGAGTTCAGCTATCTCCCCATGGATAAGGTGTTTACGGAGGGCTTCAATCAGGAGCTTACCGTCCGTGAGATAGCCGGACTCTATAACAGTGAAGAGGTTGACGAGAAAGACCGCATCATCAGCTTCGAGGACGATAACAGGCTCCTTTCCGCACTGGCGGAGTCTGAACGCTTCGGGAATATGCGTGTGAGCGGCTATGTGAATATCATAAGTCAGGCGGCAGAGTTCCAGTTCTCTGCCGTTACCTGTACTGCCGACGACGGAGTGACATTCGTGTCCTTCCGTGGCACTGACGGTACTGTAGTGGGCTGGAAGGAGGACTTCACCTTCAGCTACACCGATCAGACCACCGGTCAGCACTATGCCGTCAGCTACCTCAATACCCGCCTTGCCGGAAGCAAAGGAAGGGTGAGGGTAGGCGGACACTCCAAGGGCGGCAATTTCGCAGTCTACGCATCGGCTTACTGCGATCCCCTGCTCCGGGAACGGATAGATGAGATATACTCCTACGACGCACCCGGGTTCCGGAAGGAAATAACGGATTCCGCAGAGTATCGGGCAGTCCTGCCGCTTATAAAGAGCTTCATCCCGGAGTCCTCGGTAGTGGGGATGCTCCTGGAGAGCGATTCCGAGCAGGTAACAGTGAAAAGCTCTGCCATGGGCATCATGCAGCACCTTGCCTATAACTGGGAAGTCCTGGGACGGGGGTTCGTCCGGACGGAGAAGCTGTCAAGATCCGGAGCGCTGGTGAACCGGGCTATATCCGGTATGCTTGCGGACTTCACCGACGAGGACAGGAAGAACTTCACCGAGGCTGTATTCGGAGTCCTTGAAGCGCCGGAGAAAATGACCTTGAAGGAAGTGGTGAAGGGGAAGTTCGCTTCCTATTCATCCATGTTCCGGGCGCTCAGGGAGCTTCCGCCGGAGCAGCAGAACATACTCAGGGAGGCTTTGAAGCAGCTTGCAAAAAACGCTGTGAGATCAGATGACAAAAAGGGCGGAGCGCACTGAGCGCTCTGCCCTTTGATGTATGCGCCGGAGCAGACCGCAGGTCACGGAGCTTCCCCGGCTGTCCCGGACAATTACTCCGCAGACAGCCGTTTCTGTCGCATTAAAATGATTGACATTGATCCTGTATGGTGATATAATAGATGTGTATGTTCAGAAAATGCAGACTGGAGATAATGAAATGATAAAAACAGTAAACGGGATAAAGATAAATTACGAGCAGAAGGGCGAAGGAGACCTTATCGTACTGCTTCACGGCTGGGGCAGCAACATCGGTCTCTTTGCAAACCTTATCGGACTGCTCTCGAAGAAGTATAAGGTAGTTGCCATGGATATGCCCGGCTTCGGCGGAAGTCAGGAGCCGCCCTCAGCCTGGGAGGTGGGCGATTACACCCAGTTCGTACTGGATTTCCTCAAGGATTACCCCGACAAAAAGATAATGTTCCTGGGGCATTCCTTCGGCGGACGTGTGATAATAAAGCTGTGCAGCCGTACAGACCTGCCCTTTGAGGTCAGCAAGGTGATACTTGTTGACAGTGCCGGGATACTGCCGCCCAGGTCCAACAAGAAGAGCTTCCGCACCTATTACTACAAGGCTGGCAAGGCGATACTCTCCACAAAGCTGGCAAAGCTGCTTGCTCCGGACGCTCTGGAGGACTTCCGCAAGAAGATGGGAAGCGCCGACTATGCCGCAGCATCCCCTCTTATGCGTCAGGTGTTGGTAAAGACCGTAAACGAGGACTTAGAGCCCCTGCTGCCTAATATCAAGTGTCCCACTCTTCTGGTGTGGGGAGTCAACGATACCGCAACTCCTCTCTCCGACGGCGAGAAAATGGAGAAGCTGATACCGGATGCCGGACTTGTCAGACTGGAGAATGCCGGTCACTACTCCTTCCTTGAACAGCAGTACATCTTCAACCGTGTGATGTGCTCTTTCATGGGAATAGAGGAATAAGGAGAAAAGGGGAAGAGTATGAATACTGCTTTATGGATAATATATACCGCAGTTACCCTGGTATCTGTGGTGTTCCTGGGACTCCGTGAGTTCCATATGCTCCAGCTCAACGGCTACAAGACGCCGGAGCATTCCTGGTGGATGAAGAAGAATTACCGCCGCTACATCGTGCCCGGTGCGCTGTTCATCATACAGTTCCTGCTGCTGCTCTGCAAGGGAGTGCCGGGAGCGGTGCTTGTGGTGATACTGGGATTTATGAACCTGCTGATAGGTCTTGCCAACAAACCCGGCAAGAAGTTCAAGAAGCCACTGGTGTACACCGCAAGAATGAAGCGGATGCTCACCACCTTCGGCATACTCACTGCACTGCTGATCATCTTCGCTGTCATTGCCGGAAAGCGCATGGTCACATATCAGGATCAGATCGAGGACTATTCAGCGGGCGGCACTGTTGACGTTACTGTTACAGAGTGGTTCAGACACGGGCTGCCGTATATACTCACCGGCTCGGCACTGTACCTGACTCCCCTGCTCGTACCGCTCTCCAACATCATCAACAAGCCTGTTGAGAAGGCTGTGCAGAACTGGTACATCAACGATGCAAAGCGGATACTCTCC
>DNLQ01000145.1 GCA_003488415.1 Ruminococcus sp.
ACAGCGGCGGCTTCCAGGTGTTCTCACTCTCCCAGCTCCGCAAGATCAAGGAGGAGGGCGTCTACTTCGCCTCACATATCGACGGAAAACGTATCTTCATGGGCCCCGAGGAAAGTATGCAGATACAGTCAAATCTCGGTTCTACCATCGCTATGGCTTTCGATGAGTGTATCGAGAACCCTGCGCCAAGAAGATACGTCGAGAACTCGATCGAAAGAACTACACGCTGGCTGATCCGCTGTAAGGACGAAATGGCAAGGCTCAACAGCCTGCCGGATACCATCAATCCTCATCAGCTGCTCTTCGGCATTAACCAGGGTTCTACCTACGACGACCTGCGAATAAAACATATGGAGGACATTGCTGCCCTCGACCTCGACGGTTACGCTATCGGCGGTCTTGCCGTCGGTGAGGCTACTGCCGAGATGTACCGCATTATAGACGTGGTGGAGCCGTATATGCCTGTGAACAAGCCCCGCTACCTTATGGGTGTGGGTACTCCCTCCAATATCATCGAGGCTGTGGCAAGAGGTATTGATATGTTCGACTGCGTTATGCCAAGCAGAAACGCCCGTCACGCTACAGTATTCACCTGGAACGGGATCATGCACCTTGCAAACAAGTGCTATGAGACCGATCCAAGACCGCTCGACGAGCAGTGCGACTGCCCTACCTGCAAAAACTTCTCCCGGGCTTACCTCAGACACCTCTTCAAGGCTCATGAGCAGCTCGCCGGCAGACTCGCCGTTCAGCATAACCTCTACTTTTATAATACCCTCACCGAAAAAATACGTGAGGCTATCGACGAAGACCGCTTCGAGCAGTTCCGTGGAAAGTACTCCAGACTCCTCGCTGCAAGGATATGATCCGATACAAATAATACCCTGTTGGAGCTGACTGTGTTCAGCTCCAACATTTTATTCCATAGGAGGTAATTGATGACTTTAGCTATTTTCGATCTTGACGGTACTATCGCCGATACTCTTGCCGATCTCGCAGATGCCACTAACTACGGACTCAGATCTCTCGGATGCCCGGAGCATGACTACGAGTCCTATCGCTATTTCGTGGGAAACGGCGCTCTGAAACTGTGCGAAAGAGCACTCCCGCAGGACAGAAAGACGGAATCTGCTGTCCTCCTTGATATGTTCAGGGAATACTACAACGCTCACCTTCTCGACAAGACAGCTCTCTATGACGGCATCAGGGAGTCTTTGAACGCCCTCAGCCACAGCGGGATCCTGCTCGCCGTCGCTACCAACAAGCCTCAGGACGCTGCAAGAAAGCTCGTCTCAGTCCTGCTCCCGGACACTGATTTCGTGAGAGTTCTCGGCGGCTGTGAGGAGCGTCCGAAGAAGCCGGATCCTGCGGTCATCTCCGAGATACTTGCCGCTGCTCCGGACTGCGATAAAATATATATGATAGGCGACAGCAATGTGGATATACGCACTGCTAAAAATGCCGGACTGATCTCCGTAGGCTGCGCCTGGGGATTCCGTGGACGGCAGGAGCTTGAGAAAGAGGATGCCGACTTCATCGCTGAGTCTCCGGCAGATATCACTGATATCATACTCGGCAGATAACAGAAAAAGCCTTTCCCATTCCGGGAAAGGCTTTCCTTGTTGTATCATATTTCAGTTCTCAGCCTTTTTCTCTGCTGAGATCAGCTTTGCTTTATAAAGTGCGGTTCCGATCGCACCGGCTATCAATGTACTTGCTGCCATTTCAGTCACAGCATTGATCCCTACAAACGCTACTACGAAAGGAATAAAGCTCTTGCCTTTCATAAGTCCCTGTACGTATTCCGTATTTCCGAAGAGCAGTACCAGTGCGCCCATGAAGAAGAGCGTGTTAAGGAACGCTGAGAAAAATCCGGTTACGAAGCTGGCTACGCTTACGTTTGAGACCTTTGATGTTCCCTTGAAGATAAGACCTACAAGGAATCCGTCAAGTGCTCTGGGGACAAAGCGCTGTACAAATGCCAGGAAGGGATTGATGCCTGCAAGTGTAGCACCCATTCCGCTGGGGATACCGATACCGTAACACTGAAGGAAGCTGAAAAGTCCGAATACAGATCCTACGATGAGTCCACCTGTAGGTCCAATGGCAATTGCAGCAATAGCTATCGGTATTATGTTCAGCGTGATGACCAGCGGTCCGACAGGTATCGAACCCAAAGGCGTGAAGCAGAACATCACTACGACAGCCGACAAAAGTCCTAACAGTACCAGTGACTTTGTGTCCATTTTTTTCATATTTTATTTTCCTCCTTGTTATTATTCCCGTTAAGGGATACAATACAACATAGTCATTGTAGCAGATATTTCCTGATTTGTCAATACCTTTATGAAAAAATATCCAGAATAAAAGTTTATCCCCTGCTAACACAGGGGATAAACCGTTTCCTGACGAATATATATTCATCAGTATTCTATTTTATGCAGTTACATATGCAGCGGAAGCTCCGCCCTGTCTATCAGTCCTGCATCTACCTTCTGGATAGTTATTGCATCTGTTCCGGTGAGTCCGGGAACTCCGTCAATGTCAGCGCAGTACTGGCGGAACTCGTCAAGGGGATACTTTGCCTTGTTTGCTGTATACTGGAGTACTGCCACCGCATCTGCCACATTCACAGTGTCATCTCCGTTTGCATCCCCGTATACTATCTTCTTTGGCTCTGTTTCAGACGCTGAAGTCGCAGGCTCTGTTATCTCTTCAGTCACAGGCTCGGTAACTGCCTCTGTCTCAGGTTCTGCCTGCATTTCGTTTGAGACTGCCATTACGATATAATTCACGCATTGGTAGGTCTGACCGTTGCTGCCGAGAACGACCTTCTCTCCTGCCTTAACGTCTTTCCTGTACATCATAAAGGTAACGTTATTGTCCGATGTGCAGAGAGTCCGCATAAGCGTATAGTCGCTGAGCCACTGCGGTACGTTCTCCACACGGCTGTCAAGTCCTACATAAAGCGACATATCACTTCCGGCTGTAAAGGATGCTGCATCACCGGTCGTCCCCTTTGCATCGCAGGAGGTCAGCAGTATCTCAGCTCCTGCAAGATCCGATTGAAGCTCCGCTATCCTGAAGTCCCTGTCACCGAATATCAGCGAACCTACGGCTGCGTCAGGCTCTATTTCCCATGAAGCCGGATCTGCCTGTTCTGTTACCTCAACGTCCCTGAACAGCTTTCCGCTCAGCGGCACAGCGTCCTTTCCGAACACAAAGCTGTCCATATTCAGCAGATACCCTTCGCCGCCTGTAAACCTTATATAAAGGTCATGTACTCCCCTGATCTCCGATATGCCCCAGGTGATGTCCTGATAGTCGGTAAAGCCTGATGTGCCCCTGAACTTCACCTTCGCTGCCGGAGATGCAGTCGGGCTGTCAGTGCATATCTCTATTTCAGCCGGATTTCCCGACGCTCTTGCTGTGAAGCTGTGTGCGCCGTCATCAAAATCCACCTTGCGGAACATGATCCAGTCGCCGTTCTCAACGAACCCTATATTCTTCATGCCCGACTCACTCTCTTCAACTCTGATGCCCTCCTGGGATGAGTGAGCCTCAGCCTGGATAGTCTCAAAGGCTGATATCGCCGGAACGGGTACGGACGGCTCCGAGCTTTCCGGTGAGAGCTGCACTACACCCTCGGGGAAGGAGTCAACGGTCAGGTCATTGATGTAGTACTCTATGTTCATATAGCCCTGTCCGCAGTAGTCTCCGGAATAGTCTCCGGGATCGGTGGGATCAAGTCCTCTTGCAAGCTCCCAGGCATCGTCCATGCCGTCGTTATCGGCGTCGGTGATCTCCTTAACTTTGACCGCTGAGGGATAGGTATAGGTCACTCCGCACTTTATACTGTATTTATCGAGATTGGTAACGGAGGCGTCGTATGCTGATGTTCCCGAGCATGAACCGGTACCGTTCTTGGCATCCGCTGCACACTGCTGGTCTATGGCAGTCCTCTTGTCAGGTGCGATGCCGTTTCCGACAAAGCTGACAACGTGATCGAATGATGCTTCTGCACTCTCGGCTCCCTGTACCGAGGATATATTCTCTCCGCCGGAGTTTATCGCAAAGGGCTGTGCGCTGTAGAGGTTGTCCTTGGTTATGCCTATGGACTCCTTTACCGTAACGCCCTGCCAGTTATCATTGGTGATGCCGTTGATGCTGCCGTCCTTGTTTATCATGCGGTTTCCGGAACAGTACACCTTGAAGTTCTCCGGTTTGGTGGTGCTGTCAACATACATCCAGTGATAGCCTCCGGTTGTGGACTTGCCCGCTTTGAGAGTATTGTTTACGTAGTTCAGGTGTCCGATAGTACCGTAGGCTGTCTGGTAGCCCCAGTCGTATATGACGTTATTGGTGAAGTCCGCTACCTCAGTACCCGGTACTTTTCCACGGAAGTTACGGGATACATTGTGGATTATCAGGTTATGGTCAAAGGTGAGTGAACCCTTGCCAAGCATTATTCCGAAGCCGTGAAGCCCCTTCTTGTGACCGCCCCAGGAGTCTGCCGGGCCCAAAACGGAATACTGCACGGTATAGTTGGTGTTGTTGGAGTAGAGTCCCCATTGTTCATCGGTAGTCCAGCCCATGGAGCAGTGGTCGATGATAGAATCCGAGCCTGCCGCTCCTCCCCATGCGTCATTTCCGGAGCTTGTCGCTGCATACGGTCCGGGACGTGAGCTTATATACCGGCATATAATGTTATTTCCTGACATACCCATTTTATAGTTCTTCAGAGTGATCCCCGAACCGCCGGGTGCTGTCTGTCCGGCTATGGTGATATTGCTCTGGCAGAGGATATTTCCTTTAAGCTCTATCGTTCCGCTGACATCAAATACCACTATTCTTCCCGACTTGCTGACTGCGTCACGGAATGAGCCTGCACCGCTGTCATTAAGATTGGTAACGTGATATACCTCGCCGCCTCTGCCGCCTGTAGCGTATCTGCCTCCGCCTACAGCTCCGGGAAATGCAAGCAGCTTTCCTGCCGCTTCTGCCTGATTGCTGCCGGGTATCGCCGGAACAGCGGCTGAAAGAGTTACTGCACTTATCATCGCCGCTGCTATCCTTTTCATTCTGTTATCCATAATTTTTCCTCCATATCAGAACATTCCGGAAGACTTTTCCTCTCTTTAACCAATGCCGACTTTACCATTCAGTACAAAATAAGCCTGACATAAATAAATGTGATAAGCAGATCCCCTGTTTTACAAAGATCCTGCACACCCCGGACTCAGTCCGGGCATGAACGCCCTGCTGCGGTTATTGATGATACATTACAGCAAACGTCAGATTTTTCCTGCGTTCACTATAATTATAGCATTCTCTATCACGGATTTCAATGAATTATCCTATCAGGATCAGTGGATTTTTCAGCACCATATATCAGCAGGATGTGCAGTATAATACACTCAGCCGCAGTCCGGATCACTTTTGTACACAGCTCCTGCGTAAAGATAGTACGAAAATCTTCTTTAGTGTTGACGTAATACCGTCAGAGTGCTATAATAAATGTATGATTCTGCGGTGCTGTACAAGACATCCGGCACCGACTAATAATGAGGTGGTATTTATGGAAAACATCAGCTTGGAGGAATACAGGAACGGTATCAAAAAAGTGATATTCAGCCCCGGAGAGATCAGCAGTAAGATCTCAGAAGCCGGAAAGTATATCGACTCCTGCTACACAGGCTCTCCCATTCTGCTCGTAAGCATTCTCAAAGGCTCATTTATCTTTCTCGCAGATCTGTGCAGAGCTGTGACCGTCCCCTGTGAGATCGCTTTCATGGCTGCAAAAAGCTACTATCAGGGAACAGAGTCCTCAGGTGTCGTTAATATCACCATGGACATACAGCAGGATATTTCCGGACGTGACGTTATCATCGTGGAGGATATCATCGACACCGGACGTACTCTCAACGACGTACTGAAGCTGCTGCGCACCCGTAAACCTGCTTCACTCAGAGTCGTTACTCTCCTGGACAAGCCCGAAAGACGTGTGGTAAAGCTGGAAGCAGATTACTCCCTCTTCACCATACCCGATTACTTCGTCATAGGCTACGGTCTGGATCATAACGAATACTACCGCAGTCTCCCCTGCATCGCTGAATTTAACGTAAATAAGGAGAATTGATATGTTTGAGAAAATGTTCAGACTGAAGGAAAACAAGACCACTGTGAAAACTGAGATCGCAGCAGGTCTCACTACCTTCATGACTATGGCCTACATTCTTGCAGTAAACCCCAGCGTTCTTTCCTCGGCAGGTATGGACAGCACCGCAGTCCTCCTCGCTACCTGCCTTGCATCCTTCATAGGTACGGCATGCATGGCTTTCATGGCTAATCTCCCGTTCGCCCTTTCCGCCGGTATGGGACTAAACGCTTACATGGCTTACACCGTCTGCGGTATCATGGGCTACCCCTGGCAGGTCGCTCTCCTTGCTGTCTTCATTGAAGGTATTATTTTCATCGTTCTCTCACTCACCAACGTCCGTGAAGCTATCTTCGACGCCATCCCTCTTACCCTCAAACGTGCGGTATCCGTAGGTATAGGTCTGTTCATCGCCTTCATCGGTCTCCAGAACGCAGGTCTCGCCGTTGATTCTGCCACCCTCGTTTCACTGGTCAGCTTCCGGGAAAATTTCCACACCTCCGGTATCTGCGCTCTCCTGGCTGTCATCGGTGTACTGGGTACGGCTGCGCTGTATATCAGGAAAGTCCCCGGTTCAATACTCCTGGGGATCATTGGTACATGGATCCTCGGTATCCTCTGTCAGGCCTGCGGCATCTATTCCGTTGATCCTGATTCGGGATACTACTCTCTCCTCCCCTCCTTCTCAATGACTGATTTCTCAAAGCTGGGCGATACCTTCGGTCAGTGCTTCAATGTGGACTTCAGCAAGGTGGGCATTTTCAACTTCATCGTCGTAATCTTCTCCTTCCTGTTCGTTGACCTGTTCGACACTCTGGGTACTCTCATTGGTGTCTCAACAAAGGCTGGTATGCTGGATAAAAACGGTAAGCTCCCACGCATCAAGCCCGCTCTTATGGCTGACGCTGTTGCCACTACTGCCGGTGCTGTCCTCGGAACATCTACCACTACTACTTTTGTTGAGTCCTCAGCAGGCGTTGCTGCCGGAGGAAGGACCGGTCTCACTGCTCTCACAACTGCTGTTCTCTTCCTGATCTCCATGTTCCTTGCACCTATCTTTACTGCCATTCCAGCTTTCGCTACTGCTCCCGCACTTATTATTGTCGGCTTCCTTATGTTCAGTACTATCACAGAGATCAAGTTCAGCGAGAATAACTACACCATTGCTGTCCCGGCTTACCTCTGCATCATCTCTATGCCCCTGTTCTACAGCATCTCAGAGGGTATAGCCATGGGAGTTATCTCCTATGTTGTCATCAACATCCTCTGCGGGAAAAAGAAGAATATCAATCCTATTATGTACGTCCTTGCAGTTCTCTTTATACTGAAGTACGTGTTCCTTTAATGGAAATGCCTGTTCCTGTGTCTCCCCGGCAGCAGCGGAGACACAGGAACACTCTCCGGAGTGATGTCTGCGGAATATAGCAAAAAAATTTCTTATACCCCTTGACAAGCATGGGATAGTATGATATAATGTTATTACCTCGTATGGGGTTTATTTTTTTGCCCCTCACGAGGGAGGCAAATCAAGCTGTCTCCGCAAGGAGAAAGAAATAATTCAGGAGGTGCCGAACATGAGAGTTAAGATCACTTTAGCTTGTACTGAGTGCAAGCAGCGCAACTATGTTTCCAAAAAGAACAAGAAGAATGATCCTGACAGAATCGAAATGATGAAGCATTGCAAGTTCTGCAGAAAGCATACTCTTCACAAGGAAACAAAGTAAGCGAAGGGAGTATTTCTATGGCTAAGAATCAGGAAAATACTTCTGAAAAGAAGAAGTCCGAAAAGAAAACCGAGAAAAAGCAGCCCAATAAGGTCGCTAAATGGTTCAAGGACTTAAAAATCGAATTCAAAAAGGTAGTATGGCCGTCAAAGAAGACAGTTATCAACAATACTTCTGTTGTTCTTGCAGTTGTTGTTGGTTCAGCTATCCTCGTTGGTCTGCTCGATGAGGGTTTCCTCGCTCTGATGCGTCTGATCTACCGCTAAATGGAAGTCTGAGGAGGATTGCTAATGTCAGAAGCAGCTAAGTGGTATGTCATCCACACTTATTCCGGCTACGAAAATAAGGTGGCTGAGAATATTAAAAAGGTTGTTGAAAACCGTAAGCTTCACGATCTTATCAATGAAGTCAGAGTTCCTACCGAAGTGGTCGAGGAGATCACCGACGGTAAAAGTAAAACCATCGAACGCAAAACCTTCCCGGGTTACGTTCTGGTCAAAATGATCGTCACTGACGATTCTTGGTATGTTGTGAGAAACACCAGAGGCTGTACAGGTTTCGTTGGTCCCGCTTCCGAGCCTACTCCCCTCTCAGAGGAGGAAGTTAAGAAGCTGTTCGGTATCGATGTCTCCTCCACTATCGAAGTCAACTTCAAGGTGGGCGACAGAGTTCAGATCAACGGTACTGCTATGGACGGCTTTATCGGCGTTGTTCAGAACATCAATCTCGACGACCGCACTGTTGATCTGCTTGTATCAATGTTCGGACGTGAGACTCCTACTACATTGCCTATCAATCAGGTTATCACTGTAGAGGACTAAGCCGCTGAACTTCATTTCACGGCTATTCACAGGTCAAAAGAGAGGTCACGGTGACCTCAGTGGGAGGGACAAAATAATGCTTGTCCCGCCGTTTACCACATTTATGGAGGTGCGAATTTCATGGCACAGAAAGTAGTTGGCTACATTAAGCTTCAGATCGCAGCAGGAAAGGCTACTCCTGCACCGCCTGTTGGACCGGCTCTCGGTCAGCACGGCGTTAACATCATGGCATTCACAAAGGAATTCAACGAGAGAACTAAGAACGATATCGGCATGATCATCCCTGTCGTTATTACTGTTTATGCTGACCGTTCATTCTCCTTCATCACAAAGACTCCCCCCGCTGCTGTCCTCATCAAGAAGGCTTGCAATATTGAGAGCGGTTCAGGAGTACCCAACAAGACCAAGGTCGCTAACATCACCAGAGAGCAGATCCAGAAGATCGCTGAGACTAAAATGCCTGACCTGAACGCTGGTTCACTTGAGGCTGCTATGAGCATGATCGCTGGTACAGCTCGTTCTATGGGCGTAGTTGTAGTTGACTGATGAATGATGAAGGGGTACCCTCAGGGATTCCCGTTCAGAGTTCTATTGGTGGGAGGAAAATTCCGCTAACCGGGTGTTTATAATCCCGGTATTACCACTTAAATAGGAGGATATAAAATGAAACACGGCAAGAAATATGTTGACAGTGCTAAGGCTGTCGATTATACAAAGCTCTACGAGTCCGCAGAGGCTCTGGATTTAGTTTGCAAGAACGCTAAGGCAAAATTCGATGAGACTATCGAGGCTCACATCCGCCTCGGTGTTGACTCCCGTCACGCTGACCAGC
>DNLQ01000174.1 GCA_003488415.1 Ruminococcus sp.
AAGCCTGCGAGGGCGACGGAATAATCAAGATAGAGATGCACTTTCTTCCGGACATCTACGTTCCCTGTGAGGTGTGCAAGGGAAAAAGGTACAACAGGGAGACTCTTGAGGTACACTACAAGGGCAAGTCCATATATGACGTACTGGAAATGACAGTTGATGAAGGAGTGGAGTTTTTTGAACATCTCCCCAAGATATCCAGAAAGCTGAAAACTCTCCAGGACGTAGGACTGGGCTACATCCGGATAGGTCAGCCTGCGACCACGCTGTCAGGAGGCGAGGCGCAGAGAGTCAAGCTCTCCACCGAGCTTTCAAAGCGATCCACGGGAAAGACTATCTACATCCTTGACGAGCCTACCACGGGACTTCACACCGCAGACGTACACCGGCTGATACAGGTACTCCAGAAGCTCACGGATCAGGGCAATACGGTGCTTGTGATCGAGCATAACCTGAATGTCATCAAGGTGGCGGATCACATCATCGACCTCGGACCTGAGGGAGGCGACGGCGGCGGAACTATTGTGGCTCAGGGTACTCCCGAGGAAGTCGCAGCCTGTCCGGAGTCATATACCGGTCAGTACCTCAAAGCGTATCTTTAACACATGACCTTTCCGGGGTGATGAAATGAACGAGCAGAAGAGTCCCGTTATAGCAGTTGTAACAGCTCTTGCAAACGGGTATACGGAGAAGGAACTGCTGAGGGGACTTATCTCAGAAAACAAGGAGCATGGATATAAGACAGCAGTACTGTCCAATATCTACAATATGTCTCAGGTGAATGAAGAAATGCTGTGCGAGCAGAGAATATATGACCTTGCCTGTTCGGAGCAGATAAGCGGGATAATACTGTTCTGCGAATCCTTTGTCGAGAGCAGCGTCCGGCAGAGGATAGCAGCCGTACTGAAGGGGACAAAAGTCCCGATGATCGGAGTCGGAGCGAGAATAGAGGAATTTGAAGACCTGGACATGACTCTTCTGAATACCAGCGAGGAAGACGATATCTACGAACTGACATCCCACCTGATAGAAGTACACTCCTTCACGGATATCGTTATGCTTACCGGAATGGAGGGCGCAGAGCCTTCCGTGAACCGTGCAGAAGGCTATTTCCTGGCGCTTCGGGATCACGGCATAGAGCCTGATGAAAGCAAGGTGTATTACGGGGATTTCTGGCTGAACTCCGGAGAAGTGCTGGCGGGACGCTTTTTGAGCGGAGAGCTGCCTATGCCGCAGGCGGTTGTCTGCGCCAATGATATGATGGCATACGGTATGCTGAGGTGCTTTTCAGAAAACGGGATAAGAGTACCGGATGACATAACTGTAGTAAGCTATGAGTACTCGGATATGCGTCTGTACTACTCACCGCCCCTTACCTCCCTGAAGAGAGACCACGTATCTCTCGGAAGAGCTGCGGCACAGCGTATGCAGTGCATACTGGAGGGAAGAGAGCTGCCGGAGTTCATTCCTCCGAGGGGAAGGTTCGTGTTCGGAAGGAGCTGTTCCTGCAAAGAAGACAGACAGCAGTCGCTGGCAGAGCTGAGAGAAGCGGAGCTGAGAAGGAATTACAGCGACCTCGGACTGTTCAGCACAATGGAGCAAAAGCTGACGCTCTGCCGGGATATGGAGAGCTTCATAGGCATCATCGGTGAGCATCACTGGATGGTGAGAAACAACAGCAGTATTTATCTGTGTCTGTATTCTGACTGGTACGATCCGGGGAGAGAGGAATCAGAGGTGATGATAATAAGAAGAGTCCCGGACTACAGCTCCTCAGCAGCGACCGAGACTTTCCCGGATGATCTCGGCTGCTTCTTCGGTATGGACAGTGATGCAGCAGTATGTTACTTTTCACCGCTTTTTTCCGGCAGCAGATACTTCGGGCATATGGCGCTGATGTACCACGGTGCAGACAGCTATGACGATGTGTACCGGCACTGGCTGAAATCGGTATCTGTGGGACTGGAGTTCCTGAGACTGAAAAATGACATAAATTACCTGCTTGACTGTCAGAACGTATCGGAGTACCGTGACACCCTGACCGGAATGAACAATGAAAAAGGGATAGAACGTGCGTATCAGGCGGTAAACGTGCAGGACAGCATGAAGCTGTATTTCGTAAGGCTCAGAACAGATCTCTTTCCGGAGCAGTTCAGTGAAGAAGCCATGCGAAGGAAAACTCAGGCAGTACTTGGCGCAGCAGCGGCAGTCAGAAAGTTCTGCGGAAATAACGGCATCTCCGGCAGGATGAAAGACGGCACATTTGTGTGCCTTGTGCAGAGTGCAGTAACTCCTCAGATGACGGCAGAGCTTCTGTCATCGTTGCTGATACAGGAGAAAGAATATATGGAGCTCATGGGTATGAACAGCTTTGTATGCTGCGCAGAGGAGTGCGGAGGAAGAGCATTCATTGAACTTGCAGAATCCACCGGAGAAAGACTGGAGACAGAGTACCGGATGATAGCCTCACGCCGGAGAAACAGGTACTACAGCGAAATGCTCAGGCTGAGAAACATGATATATTCGTCACCTGAGATCACATTCAGTCCTGACAGCGTTAATATCCCCGCAGGCAGCACCGAACTCTTCCGGAGGAACTATAAGGAGTGCTTTGGTATAACCTTTCACCAGGACTGCATTGCAGCCCGTATCGCCAGAGCTGAGTATCAGCTGGTAGCAACTTCGGTAAGTATATCGGAGATCTCTGAAAAGTGCGGCTATACAGACCATAAGTATTTCCAGCGGCAGTTTGCCGGCATAACAGGGATTCCGCCGCTGAAATACCGCAGCATAATGAAAATGTAAGAACGTCCGCATTTTGTCCACCCGTATCTGATTTTGTGGGTTGAATCCCTGAGCGGAAACCTGTATAATAAGTATGAAGGGAAAAACGGTGTGGACAAAAGTGATTTTATTGATACAGAAAATATGACCTGATGTCCTCCTTCGCCGAAAGCGTAGGGTGACATTTCGGTAACAGGCGATAAAACACTGAGTAACCGCTTGATGATTAACTGATACTGACAGGAGGTCGTAATGGTGATAAGAAAGAAGATAGCTGCTGCTGTTACTGCACTTTTCATGCTGCTCCCGATGGCAGAAACATACCCGGCAATTGCCGCCGGAGACAGTGGTATGCGTGATATTTCAACTATGGAGCTGGTACGTGATATGGGTATCGGCATAAACCTCGGAAACACCTTTGAAGCCTGTCCGGACTGGTATGACGAGGACTGGATAGCAAAGTGGAGCGAAGGAAAACCCAATAACTACGAGACTGCATGGGGAAGTCCTGTAATAACCAGAGAGATGATAGAGGGCATGGCAAAGGAAGGCTTCGGAGTACTGCGTATCCCTGTGGCATGGTCGAATATGATGGCTCACGACGGTACATACACGATCAACAGTGATTACGACGCACGTGTCCATGAGGTCGTGGACTGGACGATCGAAAGCGGTATGTATGCAATAATCAATATCCACTGGGACGGCGGCTGGGTGAATAAATTCCCGGAGGACAAGGAAGAGAGCATGAAGCGGTATACCCGTATGTGGGAGCAGATAGCCGACAGCTTCAGGGACTACAGCGACTACCTTATGTTCGAGTCCCAGAATGAGGAGCTTGGCTGGCAGGAGATCTGGAATCCCTGGGGCGGTACAGAGGGCAAGGCTGAGTCATACGCACTCTGCAACGAGATAAACCAGAAGTTCGTGGATGTTGTACGCAGCTCCGGAGGAAATAATTCCGAACGTCATCTGCTGATATCCGGATACAATACCGATATCGACAGGACCTGTGATCCGCTGTTCAGGATGCCGGAGGATCCTGCAAATCGTATGGCAGTATCAGTACACTACTATTCCCCGGCAGGCTTTGCGATCCTTGAAGAGGACGCTGACTGGGGAAAGGCGACTCCCACCTGGGGCAGCGATCAGGACTATGCTTCACTGAGAAGTGAAATGGATATGATGAAGAGCAGCTTCACAGATAAGGGGATACCCGTTATCATAGGCGAATACGGATGTCCCACCAAGAACAAGGAACCCGAGTCGGTACGCAGATTCCTTTCATCTGTATGTGAGGAAGCCTATACCCGTGGACACTGTCCGGTAATGTGGGCAACTCCCGGCGGACACTATGACCGTGAGACCTGTCAGATGACAGACAGGGATCTTCAGAAGAAGCTGTTTGAAATAGGCGGCAAGGAGTACTCTCCAAAGACAGGTACAGTTACCGAGAACGTCAAGGGAGATGTGAACGGCGACGGAAAGTTCGATATTGCTGATGCTGTCACTCTACAGAACTGGCTTCTTTGCAAGCCGGATGCTGAGCTGAAGGAGTGGAAGAATGCAGACTTCTGCGCTGACGACAGGATCGACACATTTGATCTCTGCGTAATGAGAAGCAGACTTATAAACGGATAAGCTCTCTGTCTGCACACCAGGAGAGTTATCAGATATGATCCTATGTAAGAGGGATGAACAGAATGCACCGCAGGTACAGCACGCCTGCGGTGCTGTTTTATTTACGGAGGTGCTGATATGTTCTGAAAAACGACAAAACATCTGCCCGGAAAAGCAGCTTGTTTTCCTTGACTTTTCAGCGGTATTACTGTATAATAAAATATAGTGTACATATAAACGAACAACACCGGAAGGAATATAATATCATGAAAGTCGTATTGTTAGCCGGAGGCCTCGGAACACGTATCTCCGAGGAATCACAGTTCAAGCCCAAGCCCATGATAGAGATAGGCGGACAGCCTATACTCTGGCACATAATGAAGGAGTACTCCTGGTTCGGATTCAACGATTTCATAATCTGCGCCGGATACAAGCAGCATATCATCAAGGAGTGGTTTGCTGACTATTTTCTCCGCAGCAGCGATGTCACCTTTGACTACACTGCCGGAAGGAACGACATGACTGTTCATCATAGCAATACTGAGCCCTGGAAGGTAACAGTGGTCGATACCGGCTACAACACCATGACAGGCGGAAGGATCAAGCGCATACAGGAGTATGTGGGCAATGAGACTTTCATGATGACCTACGGTGACGGTGTGTGTGATGTGGATATAAACAAGCTGCTGGAGTTCCACCGCAGCCACGGCAGGATCGCTACTCTTACCGCAGTCATGCAGGAGCAGCAGAAGGGAGTGCTGAATATCGGCGGAAACAATGCCGTAAAGTCCTTCCGTGAGAAGAATCTTGCAGACGGTGCGCCTATAAATGCAGGGTACATGGTGCTTGAGCCGAAGATATTCGATTATATTGACGGCGACGATACCGTATTTGAGAAGCTCCCCCTGGAGAGACTTGCCGAAGAAGGAGAGCTTATGTCCTATATGCACCGTGGATTCTGGCAGTGCATGGACAATAAGCGTGAGATGGATATGCTGGAGAAGCTCCTGGCGACAGGCTCTGCTCCATGGAAAAGGTGGAAGGACTGACATACTGTAAAATGTCCTCTTACCAATGTTATGTGCGAAAGTATAATAGAGAAGCTGTGCTGTGATGCACAGCAGTATAACATATAAAAGGAAGATGCAAGTGAAGAAAGTAAGTGTGCTCGTACCGACATACAACGAGCTTGAAAATGTGGAGCCGCTCAGTCAGGCGATAGTGGCTGAGTTTGAGAAGCTCCCCCAGTACGATTACGAGATCGTTTTCATTGACAACGACTCCAAGGACGGCACCCGTGACAGGATACGTTCTATCTGTGCGGGAAATCCCCATATCAAGGCTATTTTCAACGCCAAGAACTTCGGGCAGAGCAACTCTCCCTACTACGGACTCACTCAGACTACCGGGGACTGCACTATTCTTATGTGCGCTGATTTCCAGGATCCCGTTGAGATGATACCCGTGCTTATAAAGGAATGGGAGAACGGCTACCGTATCGTAAGCGCAATAAAGACCACCAGCAAGGAGAACAAGTTCATACGTTTTCTGCGCACCTGCTACTACAAGTCACTGAATAAGCTGTCGGATATCGAGCAGATCGAGCATTTCACAGGCTTCGGTCTGTATGACAAGTCCTTTATCGACATACTCCGTGACCTTAAAGATCCCACACCGTTCCTGCGTGGGATCGTTGCAGAGTTCGGTTCAAAGCGCAAGGAGATACCCTATGAGCAGCAGCTGAGAAAGTCGGGAAAGTCCAGCAACAATTTCTACTCTCTCTACGATCTTGCAATGCTCAGCTTCACCTCCTACACAAAGATCGGACTCAGACTGGCAACATTCATCGGACTCTTCATTTCAATGGGCAGCTTCATTGTAGCACTGGTGTACTTCATCATGAAGCTGATCTTCTGGAATACCTTCAATGCCGGAATCGCCCCTCTTATCATAGGAATATTCTTCCTTGGAGCAGTTCAGCTTATATTCCTCGGACTTATAGGAGAATATATACTGAGTATCAACAAGAGGATAATGAACCGTCCTCTGGTCATCGAGGAGGAGCGCATAAACTTCGGAGAGGATAAGGAGGATAAGACTGATGAATCCTGAGTTCTACAAAGGGAAAAAGGTATTTATCACCGGTCATACCGGCTTCAAGGGTGCATGGATGTGCATGGTGCTGCTGAGTGCAGGTGCGGACGTTACCGGATATGCCCTGCCGGCAGAGGAGAAGTCACTGTTCAGCCTCTGCGGACTAAGCAGGAAGATGCACTCAATAGAGGGCGATATACGTGACCAGGAGAGTCTGGATAAGGCGCTGACTGAGGCTCAGCCGGAGATAGTCATACACATGGCAGCACAACCGATAGTAAAGGAATCATATGTCCGCCCGGTATACACCTACGAGACAAACGTAATGGGTACGGTGAATATTCTGGAGGCAGTAAGGAACTGTCCCTCAGTGAAGTCAGTGATAAATGTCACTACCGACAAGGTATACCGCAACCGTGAATGGGAATGGGGCTACAGGGAGAACGAAGAGCTCTGCGGATTTGATCCCTACTCCAACTCAAAGTCATGTTCGGAGCTGGTGACTGACTGCTACTGCAACTCCTTCTTTGCTGACAGGGACATAGCCGTATCAGCCTGCCGTGCAGGAAACGTCATAGGCGGAGGAGATTTTGCAAAGTTCCGCATAATCCCGGACTGCGTAGAGGCTGCACACAAGGGCGAGGACATCATAATCCGCAACCCGTATTCAGTTCGTCCCTTCCAGCACGTTCTTGAGCCTGTGACCACCTATCTCACCATAGCTGAGAGACAGTACACAGACCGCAGCGTCGCCGGATGCTACAATATAGGGCCTGATGAATGCGACTGCCTTACTGCCGGAGAGCTGGCTGATCTGTTCTGCTGCAAGTGGAACGAGGTCAACGGAAGCAACGTGAGCTGGAAGAACGTAAGCGACAACGGACCTCACGAGGCTAACCTGCTGAAGCTGGACTGCTCAAAGGTAAAGAAGGTATTCGGCTGGAGACCGGTATGGCACATAGATTCAGCCATTGAGAAGATAGTGGAGTGGTGCAGCTGTTATTTCTCCGGCGGAGATATAAACGAATGTATGAACGGGCAGATAGCACAGTTCCTGGAAGGTCAGCAGAGGTGAGCCGATGAAGAAAGACACCAGGACATCACGTTTCCCGGCAGCTGCCGGGTTCATAGCAACAATACTTGCCGCCCTCGGCTTCATCCTGTACTGCAACCGTGTATGGGAGATGGATCTTTCCGTTCCCTTCGGCTACGGCGGAGACTGTACCCTTGACTCCATGATAATAAAGAGCATAGTGGAATACGGTCACAAGGGACTTTACTTCTGCTATCGCATGGGCGCACCGGGCATATCCGAGCTTATTGATACTCCGTTCTTTGACATCAACCTTTCTGCACAGATATGGGTGCTGTCAAAGTTCACCAAGTCATATCCGCTGATATTCTACCTTATATACTTCATGACCTACCCTTCAGCCGCAGGAGCTATGTATCTGCTTACGGGCAAGGTCACAGAGCGGATACCCCTGAGAGCTGTTGCAGGCTTTATATATGCCATAGCTCCCTACCATTTCTTCCGTGCTATGTCACACATCACCCTTTCCAACTACTTCGTAGTGCCGATAGGGATATGGCTGGCGATGCTTATAGCAGAAGAGCCATTCAAGGGACTCGCTCCAGAGCGATTCGGCAAGAAGGGCTGGTGGAAGACGGCTGTAATGTACCTCTCCTGCATACTCCTGGGACTGAGCAATATCTATTACGCCTTCTTTGCACTTTTCTGCATGGGACTTGCACTGCTGTACAAGTGCTTCAGTACCGGTAAGATAAAGGGGATATGGCGTGAAGCTGCAAGTCTTGTCGTACTTCTTGTAAGCGTACTTGCGTCACTTATGCCTAAGATACTCTACACATCCCAGAACGGGGCAAACGAGATCGCAGGTATCAGGGCAGAATGCTCTACGGAGATATATGCTCTGAAGATAATACAGATGATACTGCCTCCGGGATTTACAGCATCTCCTTTCCTGAAAAAGCTCATAGACCACTACAACCGTGCAGCCTTCAACGTCAACGAGAATGCTTTCTCATCACTGGGAGCTGTTGCTGTTGCCGGATTCCTTCTGATGTGCCTGTGGGTGATATACAGACTTTCAGCTCCCGGACGCACAAAGGATTCAAGGAGAGCAAAGCAGCTCGATCACCTTTCACTTACTGCGGTGGCTCTGCTGCTGTACTGTATGGGCGGAGGCTTCGGAGCTCTTATCTCCTACTTCGTAACTCCTGAGATACGCTGCCTCACAAGAGGAAGCATAGTGATCTCCTGCCTGTGTCTGTGCGTATTTGTCATAACGGCAGATCATCTGCTCAGCATCAGCACAAAGGCTGACAAGCTGAGAAAGGGTGCTGTGTGGACAGCCGTTGCAGGTATCTGTTGTTTATCCGTATACGCAGACACAGCACGCAGCGCTCCTCACTGGCATGACAGTATGCAGCAGAAAAACGTGGTACTCACCGAGTTCTTCGGAAAGGTAGAGGACACTATGGATGACGGCGATATGATATATCAGCTGCCTTATATGCAGTTCCCGGAAGTGCCTCCGATTGAGAATATGCAGGACTATCAGCCTGCTGTAGGCTACCTCTATACCGATACTCTCCGCTGGAGCTACGGCGGCATGAAGGGCAGGAGCGATCCCGTCCTTGACCTTTCACAGCTTCCTGCCGGAGACGAGCTTCTGAACAACATCCGTGACAGAGGCTTTGCCGGAGTATATATCGACACGGACGGATACGCCGACAAGGGTGCTGCTGATATAGCATACTTCAGGGATACTCTTGGTATCGAGCCGATCGTAGCATCAGATAATACACTTTACTTCTTCGATATAAGGAATGCAGAGGTGAAGTGATATGGCGAAAATATCTGCTGAAGCGGCAGTTGTCCGTGTATGTGAGCATTTCAATCTGAAGCTCACCGGTGAGCAGATAGATTCACTGGTGCAGTTCATCAAGTTTGGACTTATCGGCGTTACCAATACAGTGATAAGCTATGTGCTGAATGCCGGAACGCTTCTGCTGCTGAGTCCGCTGAAACTCTC
>DNLQ01000176.1 GCA_003488415.1 Ruminococcus sp.
AGGACGGGGATTGGTTATCATGGATTCCAGCATCTGAGTAGCGGTTATTACCTGTTTTCCGGCATTGTAGCCTTTCTTGATAAGGGATTTCTGTATAGCCGGTATCTGCTCAAAGGGGATCTCAACTCCCATATCTCCACGGGCGACCATGATGCCGTCAGCCGCTTCAAGTATCTCGTCAATATTCTCAACGCCGTCGGTATTCTCTATCTTGGCGATTATGCGCACATCGAACCAGCCGAGACTCTGGGTGAACTTTCTCAGGTAGTTGATGTCGGCAGCGGTGCGGACGAAGCTGGCAGCAATGAAATCATATCCCATTTTAGCGCCGAACTCCAGGTCATTCATGTCATTCTCGCTGAGGTAAGGCATGGAGAGCTTTACTCCCGGGACGTTTATGCCCTTGTTGTTGGAGAGCTTTCCTCCGTGGATAACACGACAGACGATCTCGGTATTCGTGACTTTTTCAGCCTTCAGCTCAATAACACCGTCATTTATAAGGATGCGTGTGCCGATGCTCACGTCACGGGGCAGCTTTTTGAAGCTGACGCTTCCGATCTCAGCGGTACAGGGAACATCGTCGGTAGTAAGTGTATAGGTATCTCCGTCATGTATCTCTACGGGCTTGTTGTCAACGAATTTTCCCAGGCGTATTTCAGGACCTTTTGTATCGAGCAGAGTAGCTATGGGGAGATCAAGCTCCTTACGCAGCTTTTCCACCATGCGGAAGCGCTTCTCGTGAGTTTCGTAGTCGCCGTGGGAGAAGTTGAAACGTGCGACGTTCATACCGGCGAGCATCAGTTCACGCATGATATTCTCGTCATCAGTGGCAGGTCCTATGGTGCATACTATCTTGGTTTTTCTCATTATCGTATCTCCTTTCGGCTCAGAGCTTTTTCAGTCTGGCGTAATTAGCCATTATCTTCTTAGTACCATGATCGTCGAAGGCTATCTCCAGCATAGAGTCACCGGCGAGCGGTTTGACAGATACTATAGTGCCTGCGCCGAAGGAATTATGCAGTACTCTTTCTCCGGGAGTGTAGGTATTTGTGTCCCTGGCAGCCGAACCGGCGTGCATCTTGTTTCTTGCAAGCTGCTGCTGAAGGGTGGAGGAATGCACCTCGGTCACAGCCTTGTCGGAGTCAGCCTGAATGCGGCTGCGGACAGCGGCAGCGTTATCGTGCTTGTCATACAGCTCCTTGCCTATCTCCTTGATGAAACGTGAGGTGATGTTCCTCTGTGTCTGACCGAAGAGAATACGCTGGCTGGCGCTGGTGAGGTAGATCTGCTTTTTTGCACGGGTGAGTGCGACGTAAGCAAGACGGCGTTCTTCTTCCATATCCTCCTCGCTGTCCTGTGAACGTGTGCCGGGGAAGATCCCTTCCTCCAGACCTGTGACAAAGACGTTCGTGAACTCAAGTCCCTTTGCGGAGTGGATAGTCAGCAGTGTAACTCTGTCCTCTTCGGAGCTGTCACGGTCAGCTTCTGTATAAAGAGACACTTCTTCAAGGAAACCTCCCAGGGAAGGCTCTTCTGCGGTGTTCATATACTGCACGACGGAGGAACGCAGCTCCTCTACATTTTCTATCTTTGTCTCTGCATTATCCAGTGTTTTCAGGTAATCAAGATAGCCTGTCTTGTCGAGGAGCAGATCAAGGAACTCATCCAGCGGCAGCTCTTCTGATTTCTCAGTGAGCATTGAGAACATAGCCGCAGCATTTTTCAGTGCGGTGGTCTTTTTTGCAAGCGGAGCAAAGTCATCGCAGGTGCTGATGACTTCAAAGGGCGATATACCCAGGTCACGGCTTATGTCCTCGATAAGTGCAAGCGTGGAGTCGCCTATACCTCGTTTGGGCTCGTTGATTATTCGTCTGAATCTGAGCATATCGTTGTGGTTGTTGATGAAGGCGAGATAGGAGGTGACGTCCTTTATTTCCTTGCGGTCGTAGAATCTGAGACCGCCGTATATACGGTATGGTATATGTGCTCTGGACAGGGCACGCTCAATGGTATTGGACTGGGCGTTCATGCGGTACAGCACAGCGTTATCGGCATAGCAGCCGGACTTCTTGTAATTTTCCTTTATGGTATCTGCAATGAACTGAGCCTCGTCGTTCTCGTCGAATGCCTTGTACCAGAGTACCTTGTCGCCCTTCTCGCCGGAGGTCCACAGCTTTTTTTCTTTGCGTCCGGTATTGTGTGAGATAACGGCATTTGCAGCGTCGAGTACGGTCTGGGTGGAGCGGTAGTTCTGCTCTAAGCGTATGACCTTAGCGCCCTCGAACTGGTCCTCGAAGCCCAGGATATTCTCGATGTTAGCGCCTCTGAATCTGTATATGCTCTGATCGTCGTCGCCCACAACGCAGATATTCTTATGTTCCTTTGAGAGCAGTGATACAAGGCGGAACTGTACATGGTTGGTATCCTGATACTCGTCCACAAGTATATAGCGGAAACGGCTGCGGTACTTTTCCAGCACATCCGGGAACTCCTCAAATATGCGGACGGTATAGCAGAGTATGTCGTCAAAGTCAAGAGCGTTTGCTGCACGCATACGCTTCATATAGTGTGCATAGAGCTTTGCTATGGCTTTTTTTCTGTAATCAGAGCCAGCTTCCTCAAGAAGCTCCTCGGGGGAGATCATTCTGTCCTTAGCGAAGCTGATCTCACTTAGGGCTGCACGGGGAGCGAACTGTTTTTCGGATATATCCAGCTCAGCCATGCAGTTCTTTATCATACGCTGACTGTCGTCGGAATCGTAAATGGTAAAATCGCTGCTGAATCCTATAGCACCTATCTCGCTGCGGAGTATACGCATACAGGCTGAGTGGAAGGTAGATGCGTGGACATTGAGAGCATCCTCGCCCAGCATGGCAGAAAGGCGTTCCTTCAGCTCGGCAGCAGCCTTGTTGGTGAAGGTTATTGCAAGTATATTCCACGGCTTAATGGGATCAACGGCAGCAATATCACGGAGGGTACTGAAATCATCTGTCCTGCCCTCAGCGTAGTCTGTCAGGAAACTGATGTCCTCAGGACTTCCCTCATGATCTGAAAAGAAGGCGTCGCCGAAATTTATCATATTGGCGATCCTGTTGACGATAACGGTGGTCTTACCGCTTCCTGCACCGGCAAGCACCAGTACAGGACCTTTTACGGTAAATACGGCCTCCTGCTGCATCTCGTTCATGCGGCTGAAATATTTTCTGAGTGCTGCTTGTCTTGCGGCTTTGAAGGTGATTGAGTCCATATAATCTCTCCAGTGCTAAAAAAGTAACTTTATAATATAACTGACGGAACTGTAAATTCCATGATTACTAACATTATATCATATCCGGAGAGCTTTGAAAAGAGTTATTTTATGTTTTATTTTTAAATTATGATGTGCCGGACGGCAATTGCTGTGTAGTGAAAAGAGACAGATGAATAATTATTACAAAACTGTACCAAATGCAGAATGAAAAATTACAAAAAAAATACAAATTCCGACGAAAGTATGATTATAGCAGATTTGGAGTTGACAACCGGAGATTTTGCTGATAAAATAGATATGATAGAGTATTATTGTTATGATAGGATATCCGGCGGGAGTGCCGGATAATGGGCGGCTGAACCGTAAAATATGGATCATGCAGGGTGTTATGCGGAGGATAGGTCTCCGCAGCAGTGATATGCCGCCTGATATACAGAGAGAAAGAGAGAAGGAGGAGCTGCTTTGGGAGAGCGCAAATTCTGTTATAAGTGCATGGAAAAGTTCGACATGGACAAGCATATCTGTCCTTTGTGCGGATATGATGATACAACGCCGAACAATCCCATGTATATCACCCCGGGTACGATACTCCATGACAGGTATCTTGTCGGCATCCTTTTGGACTGCAACGGCGAGGGCGCTACCTATGCCGGATATGATATCTCAACCGGAAGCAGAGTTACGATCAGGGAGTATATGCCCGTAAACCTCTGCACTCGTGTAAGAAATAAAGCGACCATCAGTGTCAACTACAATAACCTTGCCAAGTACAAGGCTTTCATGGCGGAATATACTGAGCTGAACAAATCCCTTGTGAAGCTCCGGAATAATCCGAGCCTTCCGTCAGTGCTGGATATGTTCTCTGAGAACAACACTACCTATACTATTTTCGACTGCTTTGAAGGCATAAGGCTTATGGATTATCTGAAGGAGAATGCCGGAGAGATAAGCTGGGAGCAGGTGTCAAAGCTCTTCCCGCCGCTGTTTACTGCTATCAGTCTCCTTCACAATAACGCAATAATCCACCGTGCCATCAGTCCGGACACAGTATATATCACTCCGAAGAACGAGCTGAAACTTGCCGGCTTCAGCGTGTCATCAGTGAGAACTGTCAACGCAGGCATGGAGTATGAGCTGTTCAGAGGCTATGCTGCACCGGAGCAGTATTCACCAAGCAGCAGCAGCCATCAGGGTACATGGACTGACGTTTACGGCATATGTGCGCTTCTTTACCGTGTACTGACCGGATGTATGCCAAATGATTCAAAGGACAGGCTCAGCAAGGATGAGCTCCTTGATCCCAGAAGTCTTAACGGCACGATCCCGCAGCACGTTTCAAACGTCATCATGGAGGGAATGCGCCTGAGCAGCAAGAACAGGATAAAGACAGTCACAGAGCTGGTCACAAGGCTTTTTGAAGCTCCCGGTCCTGTGAAGCAGGTAAAGCAGGAGGAGTCAGGTGCAGAGAAGAATTCCGGAAGCGGCAATCTTCCCCGTGTGCATCTGACGGATAATACTCCGCCTCCGCAGCCTGTATACACTCAGCCTCCGCAGCCTGTATATCCACAGCCGCAGCAGTACGAGCAGCCTTATCCTCAGCAGTACGTTCAGCCTCAGGGATATTACGATCCCAATGCCGGATACGGATACGACAATACCTATGCCGATGACGACGAGGACGAGTATGTATACGAAAAGGTCAATACCGTTGACAGACTGAAAGTCCCTGTTATAATAGCTATACTCCTGTTCCTGATACTTATGATAATCGCTCTTGTCATAATACATATGGTTGATCCGGCAGGACGCAAGAACAATCTTGCAAATAATACCTCAGTCGTTGACGACAGTGTTATAGATGAATCAGAGGCGGAGACTCAGCCTTCAACTCTTAAGCTGGATACCGAGATGCCCGATCTGGTGGGCAAGTTCTATGAGCTTACAGAGAAGAAGTACAAGGATTTCTTTACCTTTGAGGTCTTCTATGAGTATAACGATTACTATGAGCCTGACGTTATATACCGTCAGGACATCGAGCCGCATGAAATGGTGGCTCAGGGCAGCGCAGTAAAGATATGGGTAAGCAAGGGCAAGGAGTCGGCTATCATACCGGATTATGCAGGACTTTCTGTATCACAGTATGAGAACAAGCTGAAAGAAGCCGGAATATCAAACTATTCTCTTATCGCATCTGCAAACGACTGGGCGGCTCCCAATACAGTCACAATGCTTATGATCGACGGTGAGACTGTATATGCCGGCGATTACTACAGCAACAAAAACAACAGCAAGCTGGTAGTTTATTACTGTCCTGCCGATTCAGACGGCGGAAACAATTATGTACCTGAAGTAGAACCTCTGACAGTAAGCGAAGCCACTGATCCTCCCATGCAGAGCTTTACTACAGCTCCTACTGAGTTTACCGGAAGCTCCGGCGGAAACGGCGGAGGTGCTGTTTCCGGCGGCGGAGAAGGCGGCAATGTGAGCCAGGGCGGCGGAGCTGTTTCCG
>DNLQ01000202.1 GCA_003488415.1 Ruminococcus sp.
TACAGGCTGCTCTACGATCAGCTCACCAACGTTTACGGTCTTGATAACCTTATATGGGAGTGGACAGGATATACCACACCGGAATCTGCTGACTGGTATCCCGGTGACGATGTTGTTGATATGGTAGGCTATGACAAGTATAACGGTATAGACGGCATCCCCAACCTCAGTTCCATATCCTCTACCTTCTACAGTCTGGTAAAAGGTGTGAACGGTGAGAAAATGGTCGCCATGTCAGAAAACGACAGCATACCTTCACTTGAAAACCTACAGAACGACAAGGCTGCATGGCTGTACTTCTGCCCCTGGTACAAGAACTATATAACAGCTGAGATGTACAATCCCCAGGACGAGCTGGAAAAGATATACAACAGCGAGTACTGCATAACTCTTGATGAGCTGCCTGATCTTTACAGCTATCCCATAAACGCTGAGCCTTCATCAAAGCCTACGGCTGCGGAAACAGTCAATGCCACTGAAGGTAATACAAAGATACTCTACGGCGATGCTAACCTTGACGGCAAGGTGAATGTATCAGATGCGGTGACAGTCCTTCAGTATGCTGCGAACAAGACCAAATATCCCCTTGCAGGACAGGCTCTTGTAAACGCTGATGTTGACGGTGAATCAGGCATAACCGGTTCAGATGCTATCACTATACAGAAGGTCGACGCTTCTATAATCAGGCAGGCTGATCTTCCGATCACAAAATAGTTTTTAATGGTGCAGCGTTATTACAGGCACTGTCCCACATTCTTCCTAAAATATGTTAAATAAAAGAACAGTCGAATACTTCATTAGCGAAGTATCCGTCTGTTCTATTGTACGCTGGATCCTGATATTCCTGCCGCCCGATCTTGTGATGACAGCGGCAGGTACCGGGAAAGCTCTTTACCGTATTCGTCTGACTCACATGACGGTCAGTGTCTTTACTGGGCGCACGTCCTTTTACATAATGAACCTTCTGCCAAGATACTTTTCTTCAAATACCTTGACCTCCATAGGACGGGCAAAATAAAAGCCCTGGAAGATATCGCAGCCGTATTCCGTAAGATACTCCACCTGCTCTTTATCCTCTACTCCCTCGGTTATGACCTCCATATTAAGCTCCTTGGCAAGTCCGATCACTGTTTTGACGATAGTCTTGCTCTTTTCCTGATGTCCGGTATTGCTGAGGAACTCCATATCTATCTTCAGAACATCAGCATTCATATCCTTCAATGACTTCAGTGATGAATAGCCGCTTCCGAAGTCGTCTATCTCGACTACAAAGCCCACAGACCGGAAACGCTCAAGCAGTGCGAGCTGTACCACCGGATTATCCATAATGGAAGTCTCCGTTATCTCCAGGTGCAGACACTTATGCTCTATCCCGTACTTGCTGCACAATGATGTTATAGTACTGTACACATCGATCATGTGGAAATCCATAAGGGAGATATTCACCGAGAGGTAAGATGAGAGGAAGCCCATTTTCTTCCACCTTGAAAGCACCTGACAGGCAAGCTCCCATATGTGCATATCCAGCCGGCATATCAGTCCGGTATCTTCAAGTATAGGCACAAACATGGACGGAGCGATCTTTCCCTCCTTAGGGTGCATCCAGCGAACCAGTGCCTCTCCGCCGCGGACGCTCCCGTCTGTTGCGACCTGGGGCTGAATGTTCAGGCAGAACTGTCCCTGATTCAGTGCATCATCAAACTCACCGATGACCTTCTGTTCATTCATATACCTTACACGCATATGGTTGTCATAATAAGCTACGATATTCTCATAGCTGTCCTTGATAGAACGGATCGCAAGACACGCCCTGTCACACATTACCGATATCCTCAGACTGCGGTCTGTGACTTCATATACGCCTATATGTACGTGTACCTTGAAGGTGCCGTCAGAAAGCCGGTCAAGGAATCCGCTGACTGCGGAATACTCCCTGAGGATCCTTTCCTCGTTGAAGCGCTCAGTGGGAAGACACAGTGCAAAGCGGTCTCCGGAAAGTCTTCCGTATGCACACTTGCCGCCCGCTAAACTGCGGGTGATCTGTGCCAGTTTCTGGAGCAGTCTGTCTCCGGCGTCAACTCCGAAAACATCATTTATTATCTTGAAGTTCTTCACATCCGTACATACTATGAAGAACGGATGATTCGGCTTGGCGTCAATATCCTGCCTTGCCCTTATATAGAAATCCTCACGGTTGTATATCTTTGTGAGCACATCGTGGCTTGCACGATAACGCTCTGCTTCCAGCTTCTTAACTTCATCGGTGCGGTCATGGAGAAAGAAGAAAAAGCCCACATAGTTCATTTCCCTGTCGTATATGCGCTGATAGGAGATACTATAGTACTTTGACTCACCGCTTACAGTCTTGTCGTCCTCCCACTGCTCATGCTCGGTCTCTTCAACTATGTTATGTTCCTTTATCCACTGTACGGCCTGACGTGAAGCATCGTCAAGGCTTGAATGATCGCCGCAATAGTTCCTTGCAGTGGTATTGGCGTATACACATCTGCCGTCGATGTCCATACATATGATACCGTCATTCATACCGTTTATAGTGAAGTACAGCAGGCTCTCAAGCAGTCCGCTGGGGATGAACACAAGTGAGAAGTAGCAAACAAGGAATGCAATGATCGCATAAAGCATCACACTGTAGTCGAATTTCAGCGAGAGCTTCATGTACAGCGTATGCACAAAGAAGACAATAAACAGTACTACCAGTATCGCTGCATACTTGACCTTGTATATCTTCGGTGAACGCACTATCTTCCTGGACAGCACCATGATTATTACTATTACCATGTAGTATGCCAGTGCCAGATGATACAAGTATCCGAAGTGGTGCTCCTCAACGTGGTGGAAGCGGTTGCCTCCGCTGTCGTAAACAGGTGACACCCTGAACATGAACTGTACAAATGTATTTATAAGCATCATCACTCCGTCAACTGCGGATGCGATAGACAGATACTTCCGTTCTCCGCGTCCTCTCTCCATGATGCCTGTGAACCGCCGGACGTAATCCAGCATAAGTATCAGCACAGCATCAACAAGAAAGTTGTATATGCCGAACATGAACAAAGCCGTCCGCTCATTCTGTACAAGTATAGCCGCCGCATAGGACGAGACGGTCAGGAAAGATGCTATGCTCATCCTTCTGACCGGCTTGTCCATGGGATTCATTGTGGGATACGTAATGCAATAGATAAAGCAGCCGAGTATGAAAGCGGCTGACATTATAAGTACAAGAGTATAACACCAGATCAATATTATCACCCTTTAATAAATGCTCTTCCAAGAGCAGCCCTCCCGAATGCGGAGGACTATGTATACCGGGAACTGACCATCCGGCATACAATCGATTACTCATAATTCTATTTTAACATAATGTCAATATCTTGTCAACGGGAACTGAAAATAATGTATATATAAAAATGACTGCCTTATTCTGTATATATTGAACATTCCTTCCACCTGCCTCACGGTAAGCGGCTCCCCGTAGAATATATAAAAAGCCGGCAGTTCCATATACGGAGCTGCCGGCATTACATCACACTTTGTAGTCACGTCGTATCAGTCTGCCGTCAACGGAATACTCTATTCTCAGCACATCGCCGTACAGTCCGGCTGAGACTATCATCGCATCCGTCATGGAACATATCTCAGACAGCATATTTTTCTGTTCAGCGGTATACCCCTCTGTATCGTCAGCAGTGAGCAGAAGTCCGCAGGCTGCGGCATTCACCTCGCCCAGGCACTGCTTTTGTCTTGCATCCAGCGCTCTGTACTCAGAGCCAAGCATGAACACATCCGGAGCGCAAAGGAATGCACGTCCGTTAAGCTGACGGCGGAACACGGTGCTGAGCATACTGCTGCGTGTGCTGATGCGCTCACGGCTGGTAAGTCGCATATACGGCTTGCCGTCCCATTCCGGACTTACATCACAGCCTGTCCGGCAGTAATCCGCACGTCCGAAGGCGGAAGCAAGCGGCACATCACCGGCAAGAATAAAGGCATCTCCGGCGATCTCACGGATTAATCCCATTGCCTCAGCCATGAGCATACCTCTTGTCATAGTGTGTTTCGGCTGAATGCAGGCAGCATACAGGCTGTCCAGCTTCAGGAACCGGAATCCCCATTTGTTCACAATAGTATCAAATACTTCCCTGAGGTATTCACGGAAGTCCTTGTTCATTATATCAAGAGCATAGCAGCCGCCCTGCTCTGCGCCTGTCTTTATCCAGTTCCCGTCGGAATCCTTCGCTGCCCAGTGCCTGTGATCCTGCCATATGGATGAGTTCTCGGAACATACAAAAGGTGAGATCCGCAGTCCGGGTATATATCCCTCCTCCGTGATCCTGTCAGCTACCGGTTTCAGTCCCAGAGGGAACCTCTCCCGATCCGGAGAGAGCCAATCTCCCACCGCTGTCTCATAGCTGCCGTCTATACAGAACACGTCAGTCCTGAATGACTGCGGCTTCATACGTTCAAGTTCAGAAAGTACAGCAGTCTCGCTGATGCCGCCGTGACTGCCCTGCCGGCTGTAGTATCCTGTAAACGGTGCTGCCTCCGGTCTCAGCTTAACGCCGAGCCTGCGGAAGTATTCATCAAATGCCTCCTGCTCAGTGCTCTCAGCAAGGTAAAGACGCAGTCCGCTGTAGCTGCCCTTCAGTGTCAATCCACGGCAGTCCTTCACAAAGGCGACCTCTTCCCTTGCAGTATCAGTATATATCACTGTAAAGCCGTTATCCTCACTGAGCGAACCCAT
>DNLQ01000039.1 GCA_003488415.1 Ruminococcus sp.
TCAACGCAGACGTTGACGGCGAGACCGGTATAACAGGAAGTGACGCTATCGTCATCCAGCAGACAGATGCCGGTGTTATCAAGCAGACAGCTCTGCCCATTAAAAAATAACCTCTCTGACACGGACTGCGCTTCGGCGCAGTCCTTTTTTCTGCCGTATACCATTATAGTCGTATACTATTATAATAGTATGATCGTGAAGGCACTGAATGGGAGCCAATTGGTACAGGCGGCATTTTTCCAAATATTCTTGACAAATCGAGGATAATAGTGTATATTATAAATGTGAAGGTGTGACACAAGGTCACTGCCTCGCATTTCAATTTATATTGAGAGGGGTTAATTAAAATGAAACTGAGGAAAATCACAGCTGCAGTTTCGGCACTGGCACTGTCAACAGGTGTGCTATCTGCATTTCCTGCTGCAACACAGGCTGATGCTGCAAGCAAGTACAACTATGGTGAGGCGCTCCAGAAGTCAATGTTCTTCTACGAGGTGCAGCAGTCAGGAAAGCTCCCTGAGTGGAACAGCGTCACATGGAGAGCTGATTCAATGCTCAAAGAGGACGGAACTGCTGCTGACATCGTTGACGGCGGATGGTTCGATGCAGGAGATCACTTCAAGTTCACGCTTACAAATGCCTACACCGCATCTGTTCTCGCATGGGGACTTATCGAGTATAAGGACGCTGTAAAGAAGGCAGGACTCTACGACCTCTACATGAACAACCTCAAGTGGGGACTGGATTACATCTCAAGATGTGATCTTGGCGATGAAGTTATAGGCACTATCGGTGATGACAGCTTCGACCACAAGTGGTGGGGCAGCCCTGAGGTCTACATAAGAAAGTGGAAGATCATGGGCAGCGGAGTCGAGGAAAGACCGTACGACACCATGACCTGCTCTACCGTTACCGGATATATGGCAGCAGCGCTGGCTGAGGGAGCTATCCTTCTGAAGGAAGATGATCCCTCACTTTCCGCAGCCTATCTGAAGCAGGCAGAGAGTCTCTTCAAGCGTGCAGATACTGTAAGAAGCGATGCCGGACAGGGTGTTCAGAAGGGATACTATAATATCCAGCAGCACGGTGATGTTACAGACTATATCGATGAGCTTATGTACGCTGCTAACTGGCTCTACAGAGCTACAGGCGATCAGTCCTATCTTGACAAGTGCAAGAACGAGTATATCCCCGAGTATCCTCTTGAGAACCAGTCTACTGACAGAAAGTACACATGGGGCTTCTGCTGGGACGATTCCTCACAGGCTGCTGCCCTGCTTTATGCTCAGAATACAGGAGATGAAGAGTGGATCACACACGTAAAGAGACATCTCAGCTACTGGATGGGCAAGGGCGAATCAGCCGGAGTAAAGAAGTTCGATAATATCACTCCCGGCGGACTTTCATATCTCTTCCAGTGGGGATGCCTCCGTCATGCGACTACAACAGCATGGCTTGCAAAGCTGGCAAGTGATACGATCCTGAAGGACGATGCTTCATTTGCATCCGAGGCTGACCAGTGGGCAGACAAGCAGATGAACTACTGCTTCGGTGATAACGAAATGGGCATAAGCTACGTTCTTGGAATGGGAGAAGAGTGGCCGGCAGTATTCCACCACAGAGGAGCATCCGGAATCCACGACGATCACTGGAATGAGCTCGGTACAGGATCCGGCGGAAATGAAGGCTGGCAGACAGAGTATGCACATACCCTTTACGGCGCACTCATCGGCGGTCCTGACAGCAAGGGCAATTACGGCAGCTATACCGTTTCTGACTATCAGTACACCGAGGTAGCGATAGACTACAATGCAGGCTATACCGCAGCACTCTGTGCTATGATAGACGACTTCGGCGGAACTCCGCTTGCAGACTTCCCGCCTTCAGAAGTTCCCAAGTGGGACGAGTGGCAGGTGGCTGCTGTTCTCAACGGACAGCCTGCTGACAGCTATACCGAGATAAAGGCGTGGGCAATGAACCATACTGCATGGCCCACAAGAGTAGCAAAGGACGTCAAGTACCGCTACTTCTTCAATGTATCCGAGCTGCTGGCAAAGGGAATGTCTGTAGACCAGATCACTGTAGAGACAAAGGCTCAGCAGTATTCTGAGGGCGAGCAGGGATTCGCAAAGGCAGCAGGACCTTTCAAGTATGAAGGCGATCCTACCGGCGAGACCTACTACGCAGAGATCTACTTTGAGGACGGCAGAGCTATCATGCCTACCGGTCAGAGCGAGCACAGAGACGAGGTACAGTTCAGAATTTCGATCCCTGACGCTATTGACGGACAGTCAACAGCCGGTGCATGGGACTGCTCAAACGACTGGTCATACCTTGGCGGACTGGAGACAGCATCAGACCTGAAGAAGTCTGATTCACTCAACAAGCACATCACAATGTATGTTGACGGCGTTCTTGTATGGGGCGAGGAGCCTGACGGAACAACTCCTGTTATCGAGGCACCTACAAAGCCCGGAACAGGCACAAATACTCCCAAGCCTACAGATGCGCCCAAGCCTACAGATGCACCTGCACCCGTTCCCGCTACAGAGGAGCAGACATCAGCAAGTGTTCCCGGAAAAGCAAAATACGGTGACGCTAACTGCGATACAAAGATCAATGTTGCTGATGCGGTTTCAGTACTCCAGTACGTAGCAAACAAGACAAAGTATCCTCTTGAAGCACAGGGAATGATAAACGCAGACGTTGACGGAAATCCCGGAATCACAGGAGACGATGCACTGCTGATAACCAAGTATGATGCAAGTCTCATTACTAAATTCCCGGTAGAATCATAACTTATTCATAATTTAGAAATAAAGGGAGGCTCGCCTCCCTTTATTGACTTTTGGTAATTTGTGCAAATCCGCTAAAATTGCGGCAATGATATTATAAGAATACACGAATTTCTAAAAAACTATTTACTTTTTTAAGCGGATATACTATAATATTTATGATAAGTGAAACGGGTGCAGGTCCGCAAGGACTCATACTTATCACAACAATTAATGGTATAATCGCAATGTATGCACTGGCGTTGCGTTTATAATTAAACACTTTTCAAAATTATCAGGGAGGGTTTTAAACATGCATAAGAAATTCAATGCGATTTCCGGCAGCCTGATGGCCGCAGCAATGCTTGCTTCTTCTGTTGCAGCATTCGCTCCTGTTACAGCTAACGCTGGACAGCAGCTCGGTCAGACAGACTTTGAGGACGGTACTGGTCTTCCGTGGCATACCTGTGAGACCAACCCCGCAAGACAGCACTTCGAGATCACAGATGACGGTGAGTATGTAGTTTACATCGACAATTCACAGGGTCAGGACGGTAGATGGGATCTTCAGCTCCGTCATAGAGGTCTTCAGCTTATCGATGGTCACGAGTACTCTGTACACGCAGAGATCACTCCTTCTGACGATGGATTTATCTACACCAAGATCGGTGACTACAGTGGTGATAACGAGTACTGGAACGACTGCGGCGACGGCGACTGGACACCCCACAAGCTGACAGCAGGCACAACATTCACGATCGATACTAAATTCGTTGCTGGTAAGGGACCTAAGCCCCTGCAGCCCGGTCCTGCTGAGTGGGCATTCCACTATGCTAACTCTAACGGAAAGTACAACGCTACAGATACAGGTATGCCTAATGATTCAACACTGACATTCCACAACCTGTCACTCATCGATGAGTCCGGTTCCGAGAACGACTTCGATAAGACCAACGAGTTCGGCGTTATAAGACCTCAGACAAATGTTCGTCTGAATCAGGTAGGATACTACGAGCAGCTTTCTAAGAAGGCTTCTTATTGTACAGATGAAGGTACTGCTCTTACATTCCACATCTATGATAAGTCCGGAAAAGAGGTTTACAAGAGTACCGCATCAGAGGTAATCAAGAATGACTACGATTCCGGTACACCTGAGGATACACCTACAAAGCTCGATTACGGCGTTGCAGGAACAAAGTACAAGGATTCCGGTAAGTACGTTCAGATCCTTGACTTTACTGACTTCACACAGGGCGGCGAAGGCTACTACATAGTAGTTGACGATACTACCGGTGTAAAGGGAACACAGTATAAGAAGGAAAAGAATGCTTTCGATACTACTATTGATGGCGACAAGGTAATGTGGAAGAACTGGAAGACCGGTGTTTCCTACCAGATGAACAAATCTCACCCCTTCAATATCGCTAACACACTTTATGACGGACTGCTCAAGGATTCACTGAACTACTTCTATCAGAACCGTTCAGGCTGTCCTATTGAGGCTGCTTACATCACATCAGGCAGCAAGGAAGACCTCGCTCACACTCAGTATGGTCACAACCCTGATACAGCATATGTACAGTCCAAGTGGGTTAAGGCTTATGACGGTAAGTTCGACGGTGATAAGACCTACTCAATCACTGCTACAGGCGGTTGGTACGATGCCGGTGACCACGGTAAGTACGTTGTTAACGGCGGTATTTCTGTATGGACACTCCAGAATATGTACGAGATGAGCAAGAAGCTCGGTACAGATGCTAAGTGGACTGACGGAACAGGTATGTCCATCCCTGAGGGCAAGGACAAGGTTCCGGATCTTCTCGATGAAGCAAGATACGAGCTCGACTGGATGTTCGACATGATCGTTAAGAGCGACGATCCTTACTACGGCGACGATGCAGGTCTCGTTTACCACAAGCTCCATGACCACAAGTGGACAGGTCTTGCTATCCACGCTTGGAAGTACGAGGGCTTCAAGGAAATGGATCGTATTGTTAAGCCTCCGACGTATGCTGCTACATTCAACATGATCGCTTGTGCAGCTCAGGCTTCACGTCTCTGGGCAGGTATTGATGATGAATACGCTGCTAAGTGTCTGAAGAATGCTGAGACATCACTGGCTGCTGTTGAGAAGCTCAAGACTAAGTGGGATGTCAAGGCAGGTAAGTCCAAGCAGCAGGATGATATGAAGGGAACAAACGCTAAGGAAGGCGATGTTTACTTCGCTCCTCTGGATCAGGCTATCGGCGGTGGTCCTTACGGAGATACATATGTTTGTGATGACTACTACTGGGCACTCTGTGAGCTCTATGCTACAACAGGTAAGGAAGAGTATCTCACAAAGCTCAAGGAATACAAGAATCCTAACGACGACACAGGAATGGATAAGGCTCTCAGCCTGACATCCAACCTCGGCGGCGGTGAGAACAAGGGATCATTCAGTTCATTCAACTGGGGCTGTACATCAGGTCTTGGTACTCTCACACTGTACCTCAACTCAAAGGGCTATTTAAGTGACGCTGATCACGATACAGTTGTTGCATCTATCCTGAAGGCTGCTGATAACTACGTTGAGGAAGAGAACAAGCAGGGTATGGGTATTCCTTACCACGGTTCTACATTCACTGATGACATCAACATCGGACCTGGCATCGAGGTTACAGGTTACGAGTGGGGTTCAAACTCCTTCGTTGCTAACAACGCTATCGTAATGGCATATGCTTATGATGCTTCTCAGGATATCAAGTACATTGACGGTGCTTCTACAGCTATGGACTATATCTTCGGACGTAACGGAAATGACTTCTCTTACGTATCTGGATACGGCGATGTAGCTCTTCAGTATCCTCACCACAGACTCTGGGCTCATGGCGTTGATCCTGATTTCCCGATGGCTCCTGCTGGATGCCTGTCAGGTGGTCCTGGCGCTGGTATGCAGGATCCTTACGTAGGCGGTCTGGGCTGCAAGAGAGGAACACTCGCAAGCCAGAAGTGCTACGTTGACTCTGCTGAGGCATGGTCTGTAAACGAGATCACAATCAACTGGAACGCACCTCTTGC
>DNLQ01000073.1:0-399 GCA_003488415.1 Ruminococcus sp.
ATCGCTGTAGGCAAGCTCGCCGGTGTCTATAAGGAACCGCAGCTTTCCGTCGTCGTCTATGTCGTACCACGCCATATTCCCGACGCCCATGTGTCCTGACGCCAGCACAAGCTGATGCGCTTTCCGGTCAAAGGCAAAGGAGGTATGACCTCCGCCAAGCTCCTCGGCAAGAGTATAAAGCTCTCCGCTGCGGTAGGTGTATATATTTATCCGGTAATCAGCTTCACAGGTGCCGTACTTTACTATAAGCTCCGGAGCGCCTTCCTTGTCCATGGGATAAAGCGCATAGCTCACCGACCTGGTACCGCCCTGACCGGTGGGATCAGCCTTGTCCAGACAGTACTGTATAGCGTTCTTATAAGCTGCCACTACCTCCTCTCCGGAAACAGTGGGAGCTTC
>DNLQ01000073.1:451-4790 GCA_003488415.1 Ruminococcus sp.
GTGGGAGCTTCAGTCGGTGCTTCTGTAGGCGCTTCTGTCTCAGCCTCTGTGGGAGCTTCAGTCGGTGCTTCTGTGGGTGCTTCTGTCTCAGCCTCAGTGGGAGCTTCCGTCGGCACTTCCGTCGGCGCATCGGTAACAGCTTCAGTGGGCACGTCAGTCCCGGAGAGCTGACCTTCTTCTATTATGCCGCAGCCTGTGAGCATAGCTGCCGCAAGTATGAACGGTATGAACCTTTTCATTTTTATCATTCCCTTCCTGTCCCGGAGCTGCCGGGACTTTTGTAACATTATACCACAACTTTCCGTCCTTTTCAAGGGCTGTATCCGTCGATTTATGAAATTTCATGTACGCTCCGCCGGTCAGCTCCCGGGAATTGACAGGCAAAGCAGTAAAGCCATGCTCCCGTTCCTGCATTCTGCGCTCCCGGAAGTGCAAGATGTGCAGAGGGTATTGTGCAAACTGGATTTTTACTCTATAATAATATCAGAAAGCAAACCGGACTGCATCCGTTCCGCCGCTCTCCGCTTTTGCAGAAAGGAAGTGAAGCCATGAAGATAAAACTGATGATAAGCGACCAGCGGTACAGCAGCATCGCCTCAGAACTGCTCAGCAAGGGCTTTGAGATAGACGACTCCGCCGACCTTATCCTCACAGAAAACAACTACTACCCCGCTCATATCATAGGCAGAAAGAATGACGAGATATTCCGTCTTCCCGTCAAAGACATATCACACATCGAGAGCTTCTCACATGACGTCATCGCTCATTCCGGAGGAGAGGAGTACCGTGTGAACGAATGTCTCCGCCGTATGAGCGAGCTTCTCAGCCCCAGCGACTTCATCCGCATAAGCAACTCCGTGATAGTCTCAATGAACCACATTAAAAGCATCAAGCCTGCTCTTTCTCAGAAATTCGTCCTCACCCTGACCGACGGCTCACGGGTGGACGTAACACGCACTTACTATTACATATTCCGTGAAGCATTCGGGATATAAGGAGGGATAATATGGCTAATTTAAGTGCTGTAATAATACCGGTGCTGCTCATTGCCGCAACAGCAGCTATCTACACCATGATATACCAGCGGCATATCAACCGCAGACTCGCAGAGGGCGATGAGTGGAAGAAGAAACACCGCAGACCTATGATGTCTCCGCTGAAATTCATTTTCATCTTTATCCTGACTCTGCTCGCTGTATACATCCTGTTGGTCGCAATCCTGTTCATATTGTTTTCTGTGAACAGTGATATCGGCACTTCAGATGATCCGCCGCCCGTTATCACACTTGTCCGTCAGTACTCCGACGATGACATAGATAACTCTCCGTGTGCAATGTTCGATCCCGGAAAGGACATCAGCGGATACACAAGGAAAGAGTATCTGGA
The DNA here is from genome assembly GCA_003488415.1 of Ruminococcus sp. GTDB lineage: Bacteria > Bacillota > Clostridia > Oscillospirales > Ruminococcaceae > Ruminococcus. The sequence continues at coordinate 1,838 of DNLQ01000073.1, forward strand.
CGGCAGCTTCCGCTTCGTTGTCTATTCCCTTGATTCCGGAGTATACAACGAGTTCCCCCAGAGGCTTATATACGCCGATTATACCGGCGAAAAAGAGGACTGCACCTTCGGGTACGACATCAGCTACGACTCCTCACACGGCAGAGTAAGCTCCAGCGGTAACTGCTCTGACGCAGATGTACACAAAAACGGGATATGGTTCACGGTATCAGGGTTCTACGCTCCGGAATCCCACTTTGAGATACGCTGCGGCATTATGAAGCCGGGTATCGGGCAGGGAGCAGCCATTGAAGTCCCCGATGTTTCCGAAGAGTACGGAACTTACTCAGAAAACTTCACCGAGTGACCTGTCCGCAGCTGGAATCAGATATAAAAAATGTATCCTCCCACAGCATTCGCCGGGAGGATACTGTGCTTATCCATGTATTACAGTTATTTAGTAAAATGATAATATCCGGATAAATAGAAACTCCGGATCTTATGATCCGGAGTTTTGCCCTCTCAAGGGAAAAGTCTTTTGTAAATATCCCACAACATAGTATTGACCCTCCATTTATTATTGCTCAATAAAAACCCTATATTTATATTATATACACTTTTCCATAAAAATCAAGTAAAATCTTGACAGCAGGCTTAATTTTCTTGTGAACGAAAAAAAAAGTTGATTTTTGCGCTGGAATGTTGTATAATTACATTGACCATATTAAAAACATATTAATTATATTTTTTATCATTACGACGGTCCGGATCCCTCAGCGGTTATGCGTCCTCTCTCAGGCAGTTCCTCTCTTTTACAGCTGCTAAAAAACGCACAGACGGTGAGAGCTTCCGCTTTTATGTATTGACCTCCGCAATAAAATACCATTTTTCACATCATCATCTTTATATGATACATATCTGCCCCGTCTGATGATAATCCGGAGGGAAAAATGAATATAGCAGTTTGTGACGACGAAAAAGTCTTCAGACAAGCGCTGACCGAAAAGCTGGAGGAGTATTCCTCCTCACGGGGGATCGAAGTTACGGTGTCGGAATTTGGCGACGGCTCCGAGCTTCTCGCTTCAAAGGATACATATGATATGATCTTCCTGGATCATCAGATGAACCAGACCAGCGGCCTCGATACCATCCGTGAGATCCGTTCCAGGGGTATAGGAACAAGGATAGTTTTCGTCAGCAGCTACTCGGAGATCGTTTTTGAAAGCATGAAGTACAGCGCCTACCGGTTCCTTGTGAAGCCGGTAGACAGAGAAAAGCTCTTCGAGGCTCTTGATTCAGCCATAAAGGAAGACAGCTCAACAAGAAAGGTCGTGGTAAAGGATATAGAATACGGCAGCAGCGTCGTTGTACCGGAAAAGGATATAATCTACGCACAGGCTGAGAACATCTATGCCATAGTCATAACCGCAGACAGCTCCTACCGCTACTCAAACAGTATATCCACCCTGCAGAGCGAGGTCAGCGAAGGTCTTTTCTTCCGCAGCAACCGCTCCTACCTTATCAACCTCGACCATGTCAGCTCCTTCACCAAAAGCGAGATCATCCTCAGCAACGGTCAGAAGGCTCTGCTGTCCAAACTGAAGTATAAGGATTTCCGAAACACATACTACAACTTCCTCAGAAACAAAAGAACGGGCTGATACAATGAATCTTCTATTTGACATCTCAAGTCTGGCGGTTCAGTTCATGTTTGTAGTGAACATCCACCTCCTTCTTAACCTGATATACAAATCCACCAAGCTGAAAAAAATAACCTACATACTCCTTCTGCCCCTGTATACCGCAGCCTCGGCAGTCAGCATCTTCATAGATCCGCCGTTTCCGTCCGGTCTGATATGCGTGCTCGGAGTTTACGGTCTGCTGTTCCTGATAATACTGTCCTCACACTGGAACAGACGTATCATGGCAGGCTATGTCACTCTCCTGTATCTGCTGGCAGATTCTGTGATCTCAACCCTTTTCACCCTGCTGGCACAGTCGCTCCCACTTGAACTGGATGACATGGACGTGGATCATATGAACAAGGCAGTTTCCCTTTCACTGAACATAGGATTCCTTGTACTGCTGCTGTATCTCCGTGGGAAGCATAAGAACACAATCAGATACAGCGTAAAGCTGCTGCCCGCCAAGACCTATGTGCTCCTTGCGGTAAGTATGCTGCTTCTGGGATGCCTCAGCACCGTGTCCCTTGATCCGAGCAAGCTGCCGGAATCATACTCACAGACGATCATGAACGCCCTGATCCTCCTTTCGATACTTTCATCACTGGTAGTAATGGTGTTCATGCTGATGAACTGTATCTCAAAGTTCTACTTTGAAAGCACCTCCCAGCTCCTGAACAAGCAGGTGAAGCTACAGCTTGATCACTACAGCCGTATCGACCAGCTCAACAAGGAAGTGCGTGAGTTCCGTCACGACTACCGCAACCATATGGTATGCCTTCATACCCTTCTCAACAGCGGCAAGACCGAAGAAGCCCTGGAGTACCTCTGCTCCATCACCGATCATACCGTCCGCAGCCTGCGCTCCTTCCATACCGGAAACAGCGTGGCAGATGCCATACTCAGCGACAAGTTCAATACCGCAAGAGTCAGCGGCTGTGATATGGAATTCACCGGCGCTATCTCCGACCGCATTTCCGCATTCGATATCTGCACCATACTCTCCAACGCCCTTGACAACTCCATTGAAGCCTGCCAGAGATGCGGAGACGACGTGGAGAAAAAAATATTCGTAAACTGCTCCGTAGACGGGAATATCCAGCTTATACAGGTGAAAAATCCGTCTGTCGGCGGACAGGTCACCGGAAAGACCTCCAAGGCAGACAAGGAGAATCACGGCTTCGGTCTTTACAACATAAAACGTACCGTAACGGCAATGGAGGGCAGAGTCACTATCCCAACTACCTCGCCGGAATTTGTATTGCAGCTTGAATTCATGATCCCGGAGGAAG
>DNLQ01000189.1 GCA_003488415.1 Ruminococcus sp.
CGCTTCGATATCTTTGACGAGGACGTTCCCTTCCTGCAGCTCGTCCTCCGTGGGCTGATCCCGTGCTACACCGGAGCTGTGAACGGAAGTCCCGATCCGGAGTCCTTGCTCCTCAGAGCCGCATCGCTTGGTATGGGGATCAGCTTCGATATGACATACAGCGAGACCGGAGTCCTGAAGGATACGGAGTACGACAGGCTCTACTACTCGGACTATTCAAGCTGGAGCGATACTGCCGCAGTGGGATACAGATTCCTCCAGCCACTGCTCAGCGAGGTGAGCGGACAGACCATCACCGGCTACACCGCCGAAAACGGCGGCAGACGCATAATAACAGAGTACTCCGGCGGTACAGAGGTCATCACCGACCTGGACGAAAGAACGGTGGAATTCGGCGGAAGGAAACTGCTGCTGGAGGACTTTGAAGAGGAAGGAGGTATCAGGCTGAAATGGAAAAAAAGCGAGTAAGGCTCTCCTACGAGAAGCAGAAGGCACTCTGCGGCTACGGATTCCTGTCACTCTGGATGGTGGGAACGGTCATATTCTTCCTGATACCGCTGCTGAAGTCACTGAGCTACTCCTTCAGTGAGGTGACTATCACTCCCGGCTCCATCAATACCAGATGGGTGGGACTTGCAAAGTACTCCTATGTACTCACCGTTGACGACAAGTACCCGAGGCTGCTGAAGGAGACTCTCATCGAGACTGCGTGGAAGACTCCGCTGATACTGGTGTTCTCCCTGTTCATTGCAGTGATACTCAACCAGAAGTTCCGGGGAAGGACTCTTGCAAGGGCAGTATTCTTCCTGCCGGTCATCATCGCTACAGGCCCGGTATACAAGATAATCAGCGGCGATATGAGCGACTCCGGAAGTACGGGTGCAGAACAGTTCTCCACTATGTTCTCCACCGATATGATGGGAAAGCTCCTGGAGTTCCTGGGCATCTACGGGATAAGTCCCGGTATGTCATCAATGATATCTGCTGTTGCGGACAATATCTTCGGTATCGTCTGGAGCTCGGGCATACAGATACTCATCTTCCTTGCGGCACTACAGGAGATAAGTCCGGAGGCAAGGGAAGCGGCTCAGATAGAGGGAGCTACCGGCTGGGAGTACTTCTGGAAGATAACCTTCCCCTTCGTCAGCCCGTACATCCTTGTAAACCTTATCTTCTCCGTCATCGACTCCTTCACCAGCCCCACCAACAAGGTCATGTCAAGGATACTGTCCATGCGTGAGGAGTGGAAGTTCGGAGAGGCTTCGGCTATGGCGTGGGTATACTTCGCTGTAGTCCTCATGGCAGTGGGGATCATTACCTTTTTTGTGAATAAATTCATATACTACGAGACTGAATAAAGGAGGTGCAGCTATGGCAGAGGCATCAGCCGCTGCGGAGCAGAAAAGAGCTCCGGAGAAAAAGAAAAAACGCCGTATTGAAGAAAGAGTCTGGGCGTTCTTCCGCTTCGTCATCCTTTTCGGACTGGGCTTCGTTATCATGTATCCGCTGCTCTATATGGTGAGCTGCGCCTTCCGTGAACGCTCCGACATGAGTGATCCCACGGTGGTATGGATACCCCGTCACTTCACCCTCAGAGTCATGCAGGAGACCATGCAGGCTATGGACTACGGCAGGACTCTCTTCAATACCGTCATCATGAACGCAGGCTGCTCGGTAGTGCAGGTACTCTCCTGTGCCGTCACCGGCTACGGCTTCGCAAGGTTCAGGTTCCGTGGAAAGAGCTTCCTGTTCGGGATAGTCATTCTTATGATACTCGTCCCCACTCAGGTCATAGCCCTTCCGCTTTACGGACAGTTCCGGTTTTTCGGCTTCGGCAGCTTCCGCATCAACCTGATAGACTCAATGGCTACCATGTACCTGCCGGCAATAACTGCAAACGGTATCCGGTCGGGACTTATGATATTCCTGTTCAGACAGTTCTTCCGGGGACTGCCCAGAGAGATAGAGGACGCCGCCTACATCGACGGCTGCGGTCCCTTCATGACCTTCCTGAGAGTCATGGTACCCAATGCTTCCGCCGCCTTTCTTACAGTGTTCCTGTTCTCACTTGTGTGGTACTGGAACGATTACTATGTGTCCTCTACCTTCTTTACAAGCTCAAGGACTGTCGCACTTATGCTGAAAAACCTTGACACCGAGCTGAAGCTGAGGCTGTTCAATAACGTCAACGTCGATCTTCCCCCAAGAGAACAGATAGTGTGGAAGGAGGCAGGCTGCCTGCTGTCCATTGCACCTGTGCTGGCACTGTACGTCGTGCTCCAGAAGTACTTCACCGAGGGGATCGCAAGATCGGGAATTACAGGTATGTGATGATGAAAAAGATATACGGAAATGAAAATGTGCTGTCCACCTTCGGCAGTATGATAAAAAGAGACAGAGCTGCAAACTCTGTGATACTCTACGGTGAGAAGGGCTCCGGAAAGAAGCTGCTGGCGGACTATTACACCAGCCTGCTGCTCTGCAGCGCACCGGAGAACGGTGCGCCCTGCGGAAGGTGTCCTGCCTGCCGGAATGCTGCGGCTCACGCTCACCCCGACGTGACTTATGTGCAGACAAGCGGAAAACTTGGCGGCTATTCAGTGGATACTGCAAGAGCGGTATGCCGTGACGCCTTCATCAAGCCCAATAACAACTCCGGAAGAAAGGTGTATCAGTTCCGGGATTGCAGGAATATGGACGTCCGTACCCAGAATACCCTGCTGAAGCTGATAGAAGAGCCTCCGGCTTACGCCTTCTTCATATTCACTGCGGAGTCGAAATACGAGTTTCTTGAGACTATCATCTCACGCTGTATCTGCCTCGGTACTTCACTGTGTACCGGAGAGGAGGCTGCCGCTGCTCTGGCAGAGGAGGGCTTTTCCCGTGAGGACGCTCTCTCCGCTGTGTCGTGCTTCCACGGCAATATCGGTATGTGCATAAGGTATCTGACCGACAGCGAACTGAAAGAACAGGTGGATTTGACAAAACGCATTGCAGATAGTATAATAAAAAAGGACGAGTATGAACTGCTGTGCAGTCTCAGCTCTGCCGGTACTGAAAGGAACAGTATCCGTTCAGTACTCACTATGGCGGATATGCTCTTCCGGGACGCTGCTGTTCTGGGAAAAGACAGCTCCGCAGCCGCTGTGAGCTGCTGTCCGGACGCCGCCGCAGAGCTCTCCATGTCCGTTACTGCCGCTCAGGTCTCACGTATACACAGATGTATCAGCAGGGCATGGGAGACAGTTTCAGGAAACGTAAATCCTCCGCTGGCACTGACTGCCCTGTGTGCGGAGATAATGGAGACGATAGAATAATAGCCCGGCGGTATGCCGGAAGGATAAGAGGTGTAATATGAAAGAGATCGTAGGCATCCGCTTCAAGGACGGCGGAAAGGTTTACTACTTCTCCCCCGGAGATATAAAGGCTGAGACAGGCGATAAGGCGATAGTGGAGACTGTAAGGGGCATTGAATGCGGCGAAGTGGTGCTGCCCAACAGGTCTATCGAGGATGATGATATTTCATCTCCCCTGAAGCCTATAATGCGTATAGCTACTGCCCAGGATCTGAAAACTCTGGAGCGCAATAAGAAGCGTGAGGAAGAAGCGTTCAGGGTGTGCGAGGAGAAGATCGCCTTCCGCAAGCTCAATATGAAGCTGGTGGACGTTGAGTGTACTTTTGATAACAGCAAGCTGCTGTTTTATTTTACTGCCGAAAACCGTGTGGACTTCCGTGAGCTGGTCAAAGACCTTGCAGGAGTGTTCCGCACAAGGATCGAGCTGAGACAGATAGGAGTCCGTGACGAGGCAAAGGTGCTGGGCGGACTGGGTATCTGCGGCAGGGAGTTCTGTTGCAAGAGCTATATGGGCGACTTCAACCCCGTTTCTATCAAGATGGCTAAGGAACAGGGACTTTCACTGAATCCCACAAAGATCTCAGGTACCTGCGGAAGACTTATGTGCTGCCTTAAAAACGAGCAGAATGCTTACGAGGCTCTGCTGAAGATAACTCCGAAGGTGGGAGCGCTGGTGGTACTTGCTGACGGTACAAAGGGAAAGGTTGAGGACTCAAACCTTATCACCGGAAAGCTGAGAGTCAAGACCGAGAAGTCAGAAGTGCCGGTGACCGTTGACAGAGGCGAGGTCAAGCTGCTCAAGGACGCTGACATGAAGCTGAGCAAGGAAGAGATACGTGCGCTGAAAAATCTTGAGGACAAGTAATGGAAAAGGTAAACTACGGCAGGCTGCTGGATATGAAAATGGCAGAGCTGGGGCGCTCCGGCGAGAGACCTTCTCTGCTGCTCCATGCCTGCTGTGCGCCGTGCAGCAGTCATACCCTGCTGCTGCTTGAAAAGTATTTCAGGATAACTCTTTACTTCTACAATCCGAATATTGCTCCGGAGGAGGAGTACGAGTTCCGGAAGGCTGAGCTTATCAGGCTGGTGAAGGAACTGGGAATGGGTATAGAGGTGCTGAGCGAGGACTACGATCCTGCGCCCTTTTACGAGCTGGCAAAGGGACTGGAGACTCTCCCGGAGCGTGGTGAGCGCTGTCAGAGGTGTATTGCTCTGCGGCTGAGGACTGCCGGAGCGAAGGCTGCAAGTCTGGGGGCGGACTTCTTTACCACAACTCTCACTATAAGTCCCCACAAGGACAGTGCGTTCATCAACACCTGCGGCGGAGGTATCGCAGAGGAATGCGGAGTACCCTATCTTTTCTCGGATTTTAAGAAACATGACGGCTACAAGCACTCTATTGAGCTTTCACGGCAGTACAGCCTGTACCGTCAGGACTACTGCGGATGTATCTACAGCAGGATGAACAGACATAATGACAATTCGGACGCATGATGCGTCCGCTTTCTTTTATCGGCAATGTATGGGACGGAGTCCCACGAAACCGAA
>DNLQ01000003.1 GCA_003488415.1 Ruminococcus sp.
TTGAGCCACGGGATGATGATGGAAGTGTCCAGACCGCCTGAGTAAGCAAGCACTACTTTTTTGATTTCCTTTGCCATGATTGTATACCTCCTGAAATATCTCACCGCATAAGCGGTGCAGTTGTCTTAATAATTATATTATACTCAGCCGGAGAATATTGTCAATAGGTTACGGATAAATATTCATTTTTCTTTAAAATATCCGCCTTATTATGAATAATATTCATGTCTGCGTCCGGCTGCTCCCCCCTGCGAATGAAAATCATGTGAAATCCGTTGCATTAGGAAATTACTTATGTTATAATAATGTAAATGCCGTGCCGCCGGAACTGAGGCGGTACAGCCGCAAAGCAGCCACGGCTGCATAGTCATACACTTAAAGAGAGGGAATAATTATGAATCGCAGCAGATTAGCCGCTTTTATTGCGGCAGCAGCGCTGGTATGCCAGTCAGGAGCTGCGGCTTATGCCGCAGAAGAGCCTATGGCTCCACAGCCTTCACCGCTCCTTACAGATACAGCAGAGCCGGAAACTGAAGCTGATGCGGAAGCTCCGGCAGAGGAGGCAGCTCCCGAAGATGCCGCTCCCGAGGACGCAGCTCCGGACAGCGAAGGCTCCGGGGATGCAGAGGAAGAACAGGACACCTCCGGCTGGATAACCTCCGGCGAATGGTCTTACTCAGTCATAGAATCGGGTATAAAGCTGGAAGCCTGTACTTCTCAGGAAAAACAGCTCATAGTACCGGAGTCTATTGACGGTCTCACTGTCACGGAGATCGGCAGGAGCGCTTTCAGAGGCGTACCCGCTGCATTGGTGACTCTGCCTGCTACAGTAGAGTACATATCCTCCGACAACCCCTTCTCCGGCGCTGAGGAGCTCCAGGAGATCAGGGTAGCTGACGGCAGCAGGGAGCTTTCCGCAGAGGACGGAGTTCTCTTCAACGGGGACAAGTCCAGGCTCCTGTGCTATCCCCGTGCAAGAGTCGGCACCTCCTATACCATACCCCAGGGAGTAAATGAGATAGTCTCCCATGCCTTCGAGGGCTGCGGCATTTCCGGCATAACCTTCCCCTCCTCCCTTGAGAAAACAGGCAGAGAGAGCTTCAGCGGATGTTCACACCTCGGCTCGGCTGACCTCTCCGGTACTTCCCTTACCTCCATTGAGACCAGGGCTTTCTATAAATGCAGCGATCTGAAAGAGGTCAAGCTGCCGGACACTCTCACGGAGGTGGGCAAGGAGGCTTTCATGGGCGCAGGTCTGCCGCAGGCTGACATCCCCGACAGCGTGACCGTGATAGGCGAAAAGGCTTTCGGTTATTTCAGCGACGGTACTCCGGATACTTCTTTCATCATCTCCGGCTCTATAGGCTCTGCCGCCGAGACTTACGCCTCCGAATGCACTGTACCCGACAGTGAAAGCGACGGTGAGGAAAGCCAGGCATTCCTGTTCCTGACTCACGAACAGGCTGCCGAGGAACAGGAGTACCTGAGCATGAAGACCGTGACCTCCACCGACGGCGACTATGTGTATACCATAAAGTCAGACGGTACTGCCGGTCTTATCTCTACCAACCTTACCAGCGAAATGCTCGATATCCCTTCACAGATAGACGGCGTTACGGTCACTTCCATAATCAAGCGCTGCTTCATGTTCAGCTACGCCACCAATATCACGATACCCGATACCGTTACGGAAATAGGTGAGGACGCTTTCTACAACTGCGTCTACCTCCAGAATCTGAACCTCCCCGGCTCGCTTCAGAAAATAGAAGGCGAATTTCCTTTCAGCTCCTGCTACAGTCTGCTCAGCATCAATGTGAACGGCAGCGGCGGTGCTTACGCCTCCGAGGACGGCGTGCTGTACAACAGCGACAAGTCTGTCGTTATCAGATTCCCTGCCGCAAAGGAAGGCGCTTATGTCGCTCCTTCATCAGTACGTGAAATAGGTGCGGCTGCTTTTGCTGACTGCGGTCTGCTGGAGAGTGCGGATATCTCCTCTGCCACTGTGATAAACGATACCGCCTTCTTCAACTGCCAGGCTCTTTCCTCCGTTCTGCTCTCCAAAGACCTCACCTCTGTCGGTACCGACGCCTTCTTTGACTGCTATGCCCTCCAGGGAGTGCGCCTTTACAACAAGGTGGAATCCATCGGTGACTACGCTTTCGGATATATCGAGGAGGAGTCCACGGATGAGGACAGTGAAGGCGAGCTTATCACAAAGATCAATGAAAAGTTCAAAATGTACGTGGATAAGGATTCGGCAGGCTGGAAGTACGCCACCGACCGTGGAATAGAGACTGTAACAGGCACTGTACCGATCCGGGGCAGAAACGTAAGCGTGATGTTCCTTATCGTGTCAGCCGCCGCCATAGCTGCCGCTGTACTCGCACTTATCGGCATCCTTATAGGAAAGAGATCAAAGAAGAAGAAGGAAGAGAAAAGGATAATGGCTATAAAGACAAATGCTGCCGAGCGCATAAGAGCCAAGCACGCTAAAGAAAAGAAGGAGGCAGACAAATGAAACGCAGAATGCTGAAGGCTGCCGCTGCTGTCACAGCTTCCCTGCTGATGATGCTGCCGGCTGCTGCCACTCTTTCATCATCTCCCCTTACCGCCAGCGCTCTTACCGCAGAACAGGCTGAGAGACTGGGAGAGGAGCTTACCGACGGCACTTTCACCTATGAAATGGTGAACGGCTCGTACACTATCACTAAGTGCAACCAGACTGCCGTTGTATCAAAAGTACCGGAGATACGCAACGGCTACGCAATTACCGCCATTGCCGACAACGCCTTTCTGGGCTGCGAGAAGATAACGTCCCTTTCACTGCCGGAGTCCGTGAAGACAATAGGTACCAAGGCTTTCGCCGGCTGTACCTCTCTTTCAAAGGTACACCTTCCCTCAAAGCTCACCGAGATACCCGAAGCCTGCTTCATGACCTGCATCGCTCTGGAGGACATCAACATCCCCGAGGGCGTTACCATGATAGGAGATAACGCCTTCTACGGCTGCAAGGCTCTTAAAAAGCTCGTTTTCCCGGAGTCCCTGGAGCTTATAGGAGATATGGCTCTTGCGGACTGCGCCTCTATAAGCGAGTTCGACACCGAAAAGAGCAGCAGATACCTGTTCCGTGACGGCATCCTCTACAGCCGTGACCTGTCCACTATATACCGAGGCTCTACAGAACTCTCCGGAGACCTGTACATAGACGATGCAGTCACCAAAATAGCCAACGGCGCTTTCTCCATGTGTCTGTCACTGGAAAATGTTTTCCTGCCAAGCACCGTACATGAACTGGGGGACGATTCCTTCGGATACTGCGGAAGGCTGAGATCCATACACTTTGCCGAGGGACTCACTTCGATCGGCTACGTTGCCTTCCAGAACTGTACTTCACTTTCATCGGTCGACTTCCCTACAACGCTCACATCTATTGATGCCGGAGCATTCTACAACTGCACTGCACTGGAACGAGTTATACTCCCGGAGAACCTTTCACAGATCGGCGAGGGTGCTTTCCTGAACTGCAATACCCTGAAAAACGTCATCCTCCCCACAGGTCTTTCCTCAATAGGAGATCACGCATTCGGGTTCAAGGAGGACGATCAGGGAAATGCGGTAGTGAACAAGGAGCTCAGTCTCAGCGTTTCAAGCGGAACTGAGGGTGCTGACTACGCAAGACGCAGCGGCGTAAACTACACCTACTCCGACAAGAATATCAAAAAGGTGTTTTTCATCGTGGCAGCTATCGCACTTTTAGCCGCTGCCGGAGTATTCGCAGGAGTCCTGATGGCAAGAGGCAGGAAATCTGCCAGCAGCGCTGTAAAAAAGGCGGATAAGGACGAGGACGGCTCCGATGAGGACGAGAACTATACCAAGATAATCGGCAGCTAAAGGAAGAGTATTCCCCTTTCACTTGCACCGCATGAAGCAATATGATATAATGAATGCAGAGCGTTCATTATATCTAAAACACCGGGATTCTAAAGGGACTTTGTCCCTTTAGCGGAGTCC
>DNLQ01000132.1 GCA_003488415.1 Ruminococcus sp.
ACCTGAAAGCTCGCTATTTTTTCCATTGTATCATTCTCCTTTGTAATAAGCTGTATATCCCGGGGCAGGGGACATGAAAGGGTTATCTGATCTCCTGTCATGGGATCGGGGAAGGTGATCTCGCCGCAGTGAAGAGCATGACGGCTGATATCCTCACGGGAGCCGCCGTAGAGGTCATCTCCGGCAAGAGGGTGACCGATCCAGGCGCAGTGTACCCGTATCTGATGAGTGCGTCCGGTCTCAGGTTCAAGGCGCAGCAGGGAGTATTTTCCGTTATAGGATAGTCTCCGGTAATGGGTGACAGCCTTCCTGCCGTCCTCACGGACGCAGCGTAGTATAATGCTCTCACGCTCCCGGGCGACAGGTGCGTCAATGGTGCCGTATTCCTCGGTAAGTCCGTGGACTGCGGCGTAGTACACCTTGCTGCACCGTCCCTGGAGACGGCTGGCGGCGTGGGAGTTCATGGCAGCGATGCAGAGTCCGGAGGTATTTGCATCAAGACGGCTGACCGGGCGGAATGTGAGTCCCGGGTACAGGTGTGCGAACCAGTTCCCCAGGGTATCGCTGCGGTGCTTGTGGGAAGGGTGTACCGGGACTCCGGGAGGCTTGTTGAACACCACCAGGCTTTCGTTCCCGAATACCACGGGTATATGAAGGTCAGGATTAGGTTCAAGGGATTCGCCGTCACAGTCGGAGAGGATTATGACATCACCTTTTTTCACCCTGTCAACAGTACGGGCAGGCACCCCGTTGCAGGTTATGCCTCCCTCACGGTGTTTCAGAGAGGCTAACAGTCTCCTTGATACACCTTTCTTTACCCTGAGGAAGTCTCCCAGTGCAGAGTCCTCTTCAGCAATGAATATCAGCTCTGCCATACTTCACCTCCTGTCAGGCAGTCTTTTTTGCAGCAGCGGTGACGGAAATTTCACGCTGGCGGCGGTATTCGTCCTCACGCAGGAATATTGATATGCTCAGTGCGGCGGCAGTCCCTGCTTCCGGAAGAGGGAACAGCAGGAGTCCCGGCAGGGCGTATCTCAGTCCCAGGAAGACGAGGATATGCTTTCGTCCCCTGAGCATCTTCATGGAGCGTATCGTCAGCCGCAGCGCCGATGTGTCCGGACTGTCAGCCATAAGGAACGGCACGGCTGCCATGCCGGTTTTTACCTTCAGCCACCACCATATCAGCAAGGCGGTAAGGACGGAGCTGTGCAGCAGTGCGAAAACCTCTTCGGTATCTCCGCCCCGGCTGAAAAGGGTATATGTCATCCCTGCCGAGAGCAGTGCCGGGGCAAGGGCGAGTCCGCTGACTATGCGGTGTATGACGGCAGCAGCAGTACTCCGGCGCAGGAAACGTCCCCGGGACAGAAGATCGGTAACGGGAGTGAATACCTTTTTCCCGTCAGCCGCCTCCCGGAACCTGTGAGCCGCAGCGCAGTCCAGGGGAGCGCAGAGTACACATCTCAGAGCTGCGAACACAGCCGCAGTCAGAAAGGCGGTGTCGCCTGTGAAAAGCTCCGCAGGTCTGCGTCCGGCATACAGCATAAGGCAATATACCGCAGTTTCGGCAGTATGCAGAGTGAGCCTTCCGCACAGCGGCAGCAGACATACCAGCAGCAGTCCTGCACGCCTTCCCTTTATCAGTTTTCTTGAATACCGTATCAGTTCGCCTGTTTTCATAATACACCTCCGCCGCATGGGTTTCTGGTATATTATGTGTCAGAGCAAGGGAATTATACCCTTATCAGAGATCATCTTCATCGGTGATACGGTCATAGGGACAGTAGCCCAGTATCTCGAATGCCTGGGAGTTGAGCCACATCTGTGCGGTAACGATAATATCGAAGCCTTCACCAGGCTTGGCGGTAAGGTACTTAGGATCGTACTTGGGAAGACCGAAGCCTGTGAGCAGGTTGGATATTATGCCGCCGTGGGTGATGACTGCGGTATGGGTGAGACCGGAGTGCATCATGTCCATGATAATACCGTGGATAGCCTTGTAGCATCTTGCAGTCATTTCCTCAAGGCTCTCGCCTCCGGGAGGGCGGGTGTCCTTTCCGCCGTGGAGCCATGCCTGATAGTCCTCACGGGCAGCCAGTTCGGTGACGCTTTTATTCTCAAACTCTCCCAGGTCGGCTTCACGGAGGTCGTCAACGAGTACGGTTTCGGTCTCCGGGAAGAGTATATCCGAAGTCTCCACACAGCGCTTCAGAGGGGAGGTATAGACACGGTGGACGGTGGGATAATCGAACTCGTCCAGTTTAGCCGCAAGCTCTCCGGCACCTTTGGGTGAGAGTGGGAGGTCGGTTGAACCGATGTATATGCCTTTTTCGTTAGCCTCGGTGATGCCGTGGCGTATCAGGCTTATCCTGTAGCCTTTCATAAGCTCTCCTTTCGCTGTCTGTACAATCTGTACAAAGGACAGCCTTGTTTTTTTAACTATTAGTATTTCCTACAAAAAACGACATAAGAAAATCTTAAAAATTCTATATTTCGCAGTATTTACTATTTATACAATTTGTATTATAATAGTATTATATTAAAAAAAGCCAGACTCCCGGCAGGGAGTTTTTCATGGAACTGTTATACAGGTCAAAGGAGGAAATAACAGATGAATTCCGATTTCGCACGTATAATCACGCTTCAGAGGAAGGAGCGCCACATCAGTCAGAAGCAGGCAGCATCTGACCTGGGCATATCTCAGGCTCTGCTCTCACACTACGAAAAGGGCATCCGTGAATGCGGACTGAATTTTCTCGTGAAGATAGCTGATTATTACAATGTATCCTGTGACTATCTTCTGGGACGTACTCCCGAGCCGGAGGGAAAGACCATAACCATAGAGGATATACCTGATGATGACGGAAACAACAATCTTGAGATGCCGTCTCCGGAGATAATCAACTTCAACCGCCGCATAATCAACAACTCCATAAGTCTGCTGTTCAGCCTTGCACAGAAGGCAGGCAGCATCACACTTATAAAAGAAGTATCCTCCTATCTTATGCTGACGGTGTACAAGCTGTTCCGTATCATATACAACGCCAATCCCCACAATGACCAGAAGCTGTTCCGGGTACCGAAGGTCATAGCCAATGACAGTGCAAATGCCATAATCTCCATGAGTGAGGCGGACATAAAGGCAGCCTCCAGCGGCATCCCCCTTGACGGCAATGACTGCGTTGACAATTTTGATACTCTCTACGTTACAACAGCGACTCTCCAGAAGGATTATTCACAGTATTCGTCCTCACTACTCAATCTTATAAAGCGCAGTGAGGAAAGTATCGTCCGCACACGTACCAAGTATCACGGCAGTGAGAACAACCGTGGGTACTGAGCTGACGCACATACTATTATAGCACATTATATGTAAAATAGCAAGATGCGAAGCGATCCGCAGCTCTATGCTATAATAAATACCGATATGATCGGATCTTTAAAAAGGGAGGACTTTCATGCAGCTTTTTGTGATTCCTGATTCTCTGAATCAGAAGGGCAATCTTGTTACCGGCAGACTTGGCAGGGAAGACGGTACGCTGCTTTTTTATAAGGATAAGCCGATCATCTTCACCTTTGACCTTGACACCAAGGCAGATATTCTGATCCCGGAAAGTCTGGAAGATATCTATCCGCTTATTGAGGAAGCCGTGGTGCGGTATTTTGTGAGCGGACATTGAAAGCAGCAGCAATTGGAGCTATCATTTTAAGAGGCTGGATCCTGATCTGTCTTAGCAGCATATCACAATGCCCCAAAGCACTCTGAAACGCTTCGGGGCAAAATTTCTATATGGTTACTTATCATTCTGAGCAGACTTGTCCTCAGATCGCATAGTCTGCATTATATGCGCCTCACCTGAGAGCGCCTTTTTTATACATTATTATTCGGGAAGGAGATCTTTCTCAGTTTCTGCAACCTCGTCCTCGCTGAGACCGATAGAGTTGTAGAACTCTTCCCAGTCAAACTTAGTGAACTCGTCCACCTTCTTGAGGAATACCTGTGACTCTTCGCCGTCCTCTGTCTGCACCATTACCATCTTGCCGTCGCTGATGTAGATGTCAGCAGGCTCGTCAGTCTCGCCGTCCTCGTCAGCAGTGAATACAGCGTGGAGCTTGCCGTCGCCGTATGTCCAGCTGAATGTTGTAGCCTCTTCTGCGTCTTCATCCTCGCCGGCATCGGTGAGGATCTTGCCTGTGCCGCCGGCTTCGATCTCAAAACGTACCATAGCAGAAACGGGTATGCCGAAGATAGATGAATATGCAGTGCCCTCAGCAACGATACACTCAGCCTCCCACTTGCCGATGAACTCCTCCTCGGCAGCGTCAGCCTTGGGGTTGAACTCGGGAGCTTCAATTACACCCATGAAGTCGGATAAAGCATCCTCGTCAAAGTCGACATCTGCTGTACCGTTCTCGATATTTATGGAAAGATCGGACTTATCGTCCTTGTCTTCCTCTGTTTCAGCCTC
>DNLQ01000054.1:0-1303 GCA_003488415.1 Ruminococcus sp.
ATTATTCCCACTCCACAGTTCCGGGTGGTTTTGAGGTGATATCGTAAACTACTCTGTTGACGTGATCCACCTCGTTGCAAAGGCGGTTTGAAACACGGGCGAGCACGTCGTAAGGGATGCGTGCCCAGTCGGCGGTCATAAAGTCGTCGGTAGTAACGGCACGGATGGCGATAAGGTGGTCATAGGTACGGTGGTCGCCCATAACGCCAACGGTATGTACATCGGGGAGGACAGCGAAGAACTGTTTCAGCTCGCTCTCGATGCCGCTCTTGCGTATCTCGTCACGGAAGACGGCGTCAGCGTTCTGGAGTATCTCGATCTTTTCCTCGGTGATCTCGCCGATGATACGTACTCCGAGTCCCGGACCGGGGAATGGCTGTCTCCAGACGAGGTCATGTGGGATACCGAGCTTCTCACCCACGGCACGAACCTCGTCCTTAAAGAGGTCAGCCAGAGGTTCGATAGTACCGGCGAACCTGATATCCTCCGGCATCTTCACCATATTATGGTGAGTCTTGATGACAGCGGTAGAGCCGTGACCAGCTTTATTGCCCTTGCCGGACTCTATGCGGTCGGGGTAGATAGTACCCTGGGCGAAGAAGCCGTCAGTCCCCCGCTCACGGATCTTGTCCCAGAACACATTATAGAACTCAGTGCCAATGATCTTACGTTTTTTCTCAGGATCGGAAACTCCCTTGAGGGCGGCGAGGAACTTGTCCTTGCAGTTCACACGGACGAAGTTCATATCGAACAGCTTGGTGAAGGTCTCCTCAACGAAGTCGCCTTCGTCCTTACGCATAAGCCCCTGGTCAACGAAAACGCAGGTGAGCTGTTTGCCTACTGCACGGCTGAGGAGTCCTGCGGCAACAGATGAATCAACACCGCCGGAGAGACCGAGAATGACCTTCTTGTCGCCGATCTGTTCACGGAGCTTAGCGACAGTGGACTCGATGAAGTCGTCCATTACCCAGTCGCCGGTAAATCCGCATACTTTGTAGAGGAAGTTATGGAGTATCTCTTTGCCGAACTGGCTGTGAGTTACCTCGGGATGGAACTGTACTGCATAGAGTTTTCTTTCCGGACACTCGAATGCTGCACACGGGCAGTCCTCAGAGACAGCCTTTACAGTGAAGCCTTCCGGGAGCTTGCTTACGAAGTCGGTATGGCTCATCCATACTACGCTCTTTTCGGGGACGTCATCAAAGAGAATACCGCCGGTATGAGTAATGTCGATCTTGCCGTACTCACTTTTTTCGCAGCTTTCGACAGCTCCGCCGAGGGTATACGCCATAAGCTGACAGCC
>DNLQ01000054.1:1360-3483 GCA_003488415.1 Ruminococcus sp.
TAGCAGATGCCGAGTATCGGTATGCCCAGCTCAAATATCTCCGGGGAGATGTGGGGAGAGGTCTCGTCGTAGACGCTGTTGGGACCTCCGGTGAAGATGATGCCGTCGGGAGCCAGAGCCTTCAGCTCCTCGATAGGTGTGGTATAGCTTCTGATCTCGCAGTACACACCGCACTCACGCACACGTCTTGCGATGAGCTGGTTGTACTGACCTCCGAAATCGAGAACTATGCAAAGCTGATTCTTTTTTGCCATACTTTCCCTCCTGATAGAATTATAAAGAGCCGGCAGGCGGACTGAAATGCTGTCAGCCGCCCGCAGGCTTATCGGTGTTAGTTTTTTTCATAGAATACCAGAGTGAGTCTGTCGCTGATCTTTTCTGTTATTCCTGTTTTCCTGTACCCCATTTTTTCGTACAGATGGCAGTTGCCGGGTTCTTCGAGAATAGTTGAAAGTTCCCAGCCGTCATGTCCGTGTAAGCGTTCTGCTTCAAGGATAGCCTGCTGAGCAAGACCTCTGCCTCGGAATTCCGGCATGATGAATATGGGAGAGATACGCCTGGGGCTGCCGTCGGAGCGGTCAACTATCCTTATAGCTCCTGCACAGATGCCGTTATCAATGATGAAGTACCAGTAGGTGAACGGCTGAGCGAGTCTTTCGCCGATACGGCTGAGAGGCTCTGCGGCAGGATTCGTTTCATAGTCCTGATAGCGCTCAAGCAGCTCTGCAAAGGCTTCCTTTTGCATATTCCAGAGCTTTTCGCTCTCGTTTGCGGATATCCTTACAAGCTCCATACTGCGTCCTCCTTGATGGGATAATATAATTATACCGTTTTTATCCGGGCATTTCAAGGGGATTTGCGAAATTTGAGATCCTTCACGCAATTTTGTCATTATTGATGAATTTCAACAGTGAAGCACCTGACCTTTTCGCTTATCTTTCGCTGGTGACAGAGATCGAGCTTCCGTTGCTGACTGCTGTTATCCTGCCGTTGTAGCAGGTGGCATAGGAGGTTATGTTCATGCTCTCCAGCAGCTTCTGGGTAGAATTCGAGAATTCTGCCGAAGAAGTACAGGTAACGGCGCACTTAGGCTCTACGGCTTTCAGGAATGGTTCAAGATTTTCCAGTTTTCTGCCGTGATACGGGACTTTAAGCAGAGTACACTGACCTATATCCATTATTTCTTCAAGGCGCTGATCCATTGCATCACCGGTAAAGAGCAAGGTATTGCTGCCGTGAACGACCTTGGTAACAAGTGAGAAATCGTTGTCATCGTCCTCGCCGTAGAAGGTCTTCCTGGGAGCATATATGGTGTAGTCTGCTCCGCCTGCGGAGAAGGATATGTCGGTAGTGAGGAGATTCGGGGTGATCCCCTTTGCATCCAGCGCCTTCTGGTATTTTTCGGTTTCTTCGCTCTCTTCGGTATAATCCGGAGCATATACGTTCTTTATGTCGAAGTTCTTTATTATCTTGGAAGCGCCGCCGACGTGATCCTTGTCATAGTGAGTGATGATAAGAGCATCTATCTCGGTAACACCGTTTTCCTCCAGCAGAGCCTGAACTTCTTTTCCGTCGCCCTTTTCGCCGCAGTCTATGATGACTGTAGAATCCTCAGCTCTGAGTACGATAGCGTCTGCTTTGCCTACTTCCAGGAAGGTGACTGTCAGGTATGACATCCGGGGAGCATCAGGAACGGATGGCTCCTGCTGTTTGCTGCCGCAGGATACTGAAGCGGCTGCAAGGAACAATGCTGAGATAATGGCTGCGAACTTTCTTAACATCATAACATCTCCTTATTATTGGGATCAGGGCTATATCTCTTCATTAT
Organism: Ruminococcus sp.; assembly: GCA_003488415.1. Classification (GTDB taxonomy): domain Bacteria; phylum Bacillota; class Clostridia; order Oscillospirales; family Ruminococcaceae; genus Ruminococcus. The sequence continues at coordinate 3,189 of DNLQ01000054.1, forward strand.
ACATTATAGCGTACCAATCTTGAAATAGTCTTAATAAACCTTGAAATAATCATGAACTTTTCAGCATAGGCTGAATTAAGCAAATCATCCGATCCTGACTGATGAATAGGGGGAAAGCTATGAAAAAGACATTGATACTTGCTGCTGTACCGGCATTGTTCCTTTCAGCCTGTACACAGTATCCCGTTCCGGACAGCAGCCGTCCTGTGCCATACATCCAGGAGGAGGCACAGCTGCACCTTGATACCCGTGAACCGGCTGCGGAGGGATTCACCCGCGGACTGTGGCTGCCGTA
>DNLQ01000030.1 GCA_003488415.1 Ruminococcus sp.
AAGGCTAACGGATATCAGTCACTTCATACCACTGTTCTCGGAAAGGAAGGCATTCCGTTTGAAGTGCAGATACGTACCTGGGATATGCACCAGAATGCTGAATTCGGTATCGCTGCTCACTGGAAATACAAGGAAGGCATCCAGGGCAGAGACCGTATGGAGGCAAGACTTGCATGGATAAGACAGCTTCTGGAAACACAGAAGACTGCCGATGACAAGGAAGAGATCGTCCGTGTTATCAAGACTGACCTTACCCCGGAGGACATCGTCGTTATGACTCCCAAGGGCAAGGCTATCGAGCTTCCTATCAACTCCACTGTCCTCGATTTCGCTTACCGCATCCATACCGAGATCGGTCACAAGACCGTAGGAGCTAAGGTGGACGGAAGAATGGTCCCCCTTGACTACAAGCTCCAGACCGGTCAGATCTGCGAGATACTTACCTCCAAGGATCCGGAAAAAGGTCCAAACAGAGGATGGCTCAATATCGTCACCACCAACGAGGCACGTTCAAAGATACGCTCCTGGTTCAAGAAAGAGCGCCGTGAAGAGAATATCATCGAGGGCAAGGCTGCTCTGGAGCGTGAATTCAAACACAGCCGCATCCACCTTGAACCCTCCCAGTACGAGGCTTTCCTGAAGGACGACTTCAGCCGTCATAACTGCTCTTCACTCGACGATTTCTTCGCCTCTATCGGCTACGGCGGCGTTCTCCTGTCAAAGATCATGCCCCGTCTCAGGGACAAGTATGAAAAAGAGTACAGTACACCGGAGATCCCGGAATTTCCCACCACCGTTTTCAATAACACTACAGGCAAAAGCTGCATCGTTCTGGACGAGATCACCGATATGAGCATCAAGTTCGCTCAGTGCTGCAGCCCTATCCCCGGTGATGAAATAGTTGGTTTCGTTACCCGCGGATACGGACTGTCCGTCCATACTACCAACTGCACAAATTACCGTTCCGCTCTCAAAAGAGATGACCCCGAGGAGCTCGCCCGCTGGCTGGACATCATCTGGTCTTCCAAGAACGTTACTTCCCTTCAGTGTACCTTTGAGGTACTGGCTGCCGACCGTGTGGGACTGGTATACGAGATAACCAAAACCCTCGCTGACAGTCATATCTCCATTATGCACTCCTCCTCACGCCGTCTGAAGAACGGAAATGCGCTCTTTGAATGTACCATAGTCATAGGCAGCAAGGAACAGCTCAGCAATCTCTTCGATAAGATCAGGAATATCAGCGGAGTGATCTCCGTTGACCGTGCAAAGGCATAAGGAGGTAAGTTATGCGTATACACACCCTTCACCTCGGCCCTCTCGGCACTAACTGCTATATCGCCGAAACTGAGCCCGGACGCTGCATTGCTGTTGATATCGGCGGCGAAAGCGAGCTGTTCCTGGAGTACCTCAAAAAAAATGCGCTGCGCCTCACAAAGATACTCCTTACACACGGTCACTTCGATCACATCGGCGGTGTGGAAAAGGTAAGGCTGGCTACCGGCGCTGAGGTATATATCCATGAGTTCGATGCTCCTATGCTCTCCAGTGCCGACGCTTCACTTCACTCTCATATGTCCTTCGGAATGTTTGAGCCTGTGACACTTTATACCGTCGTCAGGGGTGACTGCTACATCAATGACGCTGAATGCTGCTTCCGTGTTCTCCATACCCCAGGTCACACCCAGGGCGGAGTCTGCTACATCTGCGATGACGTCATCTTCTCGGGCGATACCCTGTTCTGCGGCTCAATAGGCAGGACTGACTTCCCCGGCAGCAATATCTACAGCATGAAACGCTCCCTTATGAAGATCGCTGCGCTGGAGGGAGACTACAGGATCTATCCCGGACATAACGAGTCCACTACACTGAACCGTGAAAGAAAGTATAATCCATACTTAACGGAGCTTTACCATGAATGATATAAATTACAAAATGCCGATTCTTCTGATCGGCAATTCTTTTAAATACGAGACGGAAGCTACCCTGAAGCTGTTCTTCCATACTGCAAGATTCACTTTTTATGACGATCCTGAAAGCGTCGATATTTCATCCGGAGATTTTGCCATGCTCTCCGTAAGCGGTGATGACGGCAGAGAGCTTTCGGTCAGAGTCAGACTGAATGATATTTCCGACAGCAGGAGCTGTATCCTGCCGGCGGATGCTGATATCAGGACACAGGAGCATGAACTGTGCCGGCTTCTTTATCATATCCTCAGCGATATTACCGGTATAGTCCCGCCATGGGGACTTATGACGGGCATTCGTCCGGTCAAAAAAGTCACTGAACTGATGCAGCAAGGGCTTTCCAGGGAGGATATAGAGGATACTCTCACAAAGCGCTACGAGCTGTCACCTGCCAAGCTGAATCTCGCCTATGAGACTGCTGCAAATCAGCTCCCCATACTCGATAAGATCGATAGCTCTGCCGTCAGTCTCTATGTCTCTATCCCCTTCTGTCCAACAAGGTGCAGCTACTGTTCATTCGTGTCGCACTCTATGGCGTCTGCCATAAAGCTGATGCCGGAATACATCGCCGCCCTCTGCCGTGAGCTGGAAATAACCGGAGATATGGTCAGACGTACAGGTACAAAAGTAGACACTATCTACTTCGGCGGCGGTACTCCCACTTCTATTTCTGCTGATGACCTTCGTACTGTCATGGACTGCGTTCAGCGCTCCTTCGACCTTGATACAGTCAGAGAGTACAGCGTTGAGGCTGGACGTCCGGATACCATCACTGAGGAAAAGCTCCGTGTTATAAAGGATTACGGCGCCGGAAGGATATCTGTCAATCCCCAGACTCTCAATGATGATGTGCTCAGAGTCATAGGCAGAAAGCACTCCGGTGAGGATTTCATGCGTGCCTTTGAAACTGCAAGAAAGATCGGATTCACCAATATAAACACCGACCTCATCGCCGGTCTTCCAACTGAATCCGCCGATAGCTTCAGATACACTCTCGACCATATCATTGATCTCGATCCGGAGAGCATTACTGTACATACTCTCACTATCAAACGCTCTGCGGAGCTTTTTGCTCAGGGCGGAGACTATACCGGCAGTCCGGTGGCAGAGATGGTTGACTACAGCATAGATAAGCTAATAAGCTGCGGCTATCTGCCGTACTATATGTACAGACAGAAGAATACTGTGGATAACCTTGAAAACGTCGGCTACGCAAAGCCGGGGTTTGAAAGCTGCTACAACATCTTCATCATGGACGAGACTCAGACTATCCTCGGCGCAGGATGTGCCGCCTCAACAAAACTGGTTTACCCCGGCGGAAAACTTATCCGTATACATAATTACAAGTTCCCGTATGAATACATCAGCCGTTTCGATCAGCTTATGGAAAAGAAAAAGGAGGCAGAGGAATGCCTGAGAAAAATAAATGCTATGAAACAGAGATAACAGGTATAACTTCAGAAGGCAGCGGAGTATGCCGGATAGACGGAATGGCTGTATTCGTACCCATGACGGCTGTTGGTGATGTACTGAGTGTGAAGATCGTCAAGGTGCTGAAAAGCTACGCATTCGGCATAATCGACAAGATACTGACACCCTCCCCTGACCGTATCATCAGTGATGAATGTCCGGTATACCGCCAGTGCGGAGGCTGTGTATTCAGACACATATCCTACGAAGTTGAGTGCCGCATCAAAGCCGGTATCGTTGAGGACGCCTTCCGCCGATTAGGCGGTCTCTCTCCGGAGTTCGATGAATTCATCGCCGCCGACTCTGATTCCCGATACCGCAATAAGGCTCAGTACCCTCTTGCTATGCACAACGGAAAAGCTGTTTGCGGATTCTACGCTCCAAGAAGTCACAGAGTGATACCGGTGGATGACTGTCCGCTTCAGCCTGTTGTTTTCTCAAAGATAGTAAGCTGCTCCCTTGATTTCATCAACGATAAATGTCTCTCCATATATGACGAGCAGGCCCATTCCGGCGACCTGCGCCATATCTATATCAGATGCGGCAAACACTCCGGTCAGATCATGGTATGCTTCGTAGTACGGAGAGATATTTCAAAGCAGCTCACTGCACTGGCTGAGCTGCTTCACAAGTATTTCCCTGAGATAAAAAGCATCGTTATGAATATCAACCCGGATAACACTAATGTGATCCTTGGCGATAAATGGTCCGTTCTTTACGGTAGCTTCACGATCAGCGATATCATGTGCAGCAATAGTGTACAGATCTCTCCCCCGTCATTCTATCAGGTCAACACCATCCAGGCTGAACGGCTGTACCGCAGAGCTTTGGAATATGCTGCTCCCACCGGCAGCGAGATCATCGCTGATCTCTACTGCGGTGCTGGTACTATAGGTTTGTCTATGGCACGTCATGTAGCTTCTGTCATCGGTGTAGAAATAGTCCCTGAGGCTATCGAAAATGCTAAGAAAAACGCCAGGGATAACTGTATCTACAATGCAGAGTTTTACTGCGGCGATGCCGGTAAAGTCTTCTCAAAGCTCCGGACTCAGGAATGCAGTCCCGATATCATCATACTCGATCCCCCCCGCAAAGGCTGCTCTGAGGAGACTCTTTCTATCGTTTGTAACGCTGCTCCCAGCAGAATCGTTATGATTTCATGCAATCCTTCTACCGCTGCCCGTGACACTAAATGGCTATCAGATCATGGCTACTCTCCTGTTAAAGTGTCCGGCGCAGACTTGTTCCCAAGAACGAGGCACGTTGAGTGCGT